>CAZVCA010000001.1:0-5512 GCA_964626045.1 uncultured Halobacteriales archaeon
GCGGAGGTGTTGGCGTCGAGGATGTTCGCCCGACGGTAGCCGTTGATGTTGAACTTCTCACCGATCCGTGCGATGTACGGCGAGATCGCGATCTCTGCAGCCGTGTTGATCGTAATCATCGCGTTGACGATGGCCGTACCGAAGACCATCGTGAGTTCGGCGCTCCGCACGCCTCTCGCGACTTTCTCGAGCAGGACGTCCTGGATCGCCTCGAAGCCACCGCCCTGGATCATAATCCGGGCCATGGAGACGATCAGCAACGTCAGGACGATCAGTGGGAAGAAGCCGACAGCACCATTGAGTAGGCTTCCGCCCACGCCAGCCGAGTCAGCGACCACGACGCCCGGAATCGCTGTCCAGGCGCTTTGTTCGGTGACCTGCAGGGCCACGATGTCGCTGACCGAGGACAGACCGAAGACGAGGTTGAACACGATTGCCGCGATGAGCCCCCACGAGATGGCCTCGACAATGTGTCGGCCTCGGACGGCCGTCCAGATGACGATCCCCATCGAGATGAGGTGGATGAGACCGGGCGCGGTCCCTTCGAGGGCGGCCTGCCCGCCAGGGGGCGTACCCGCCATCATGCCACCGACGATGATGTAGAGGATGAAGGCCGGAACCGCGGCCAAGATTGCGTACTTGAACCGCGACGCCACGACCCCACCAATGTCCGAGTCCTGGGTCACCGCGCTGACAATCGTGGTGTCACTGACCGGTGCCAGGTTGTCTCCGAAGACGGCCCCGGACAGAATCGCGGCAAACATCAGGACAGGATCGGCCCCGAGCAGGATCCCGGCCGGGAAGAACAGGGTGACGAACGCGACAGTCGTCCCGTACCCCGTACCGATACCTGTTGCGAGCACGGCGGCCAGGATGAAGGTCGCAGCTGGGAACGTGCTCGCGCCGACGCCGATGACGTCAGCGGCCCAGATCAACCCGTCGACAAACTGCCCAGCCTGCATCGTGTTCGCGAACATGCCGGCCCACAGCCAGGCGACAATCGCCGTCGCGGCGACTCGCTGTGTCATTCCTTCGAAGATGGTATTCGCGTAGGTCTTCCAGCTGCCTTTCGCGAAGAACATCCCGATGATCGTTGCGATCAACGCGCCGACGACGAGCCCGCTCGTTTGACCGATGCCGAGAATGCCACTTTGGAAAATCGCCCAAAGGATGAACAAGATCAGCGGTATCGTACTCGCCCACTTACCCCCGTAAAAATCGATTTTGGGGCCTTCCATTGCCTCTTCTGCTTCTTTTAACTCCTCCGATACTGATGATTCGCTACCACCAGACGAACCTGCCATGTTAGTGTATCACCCACAATAGCCAACGGATAGCTCCTACTTAACCGGTTTGGTTAAATAAATGTCTGAAAGCTATCCCGGCTGTCGATTTTTCACCCCGGTGAAATGTCCATCCCTTAAACTATTGGTTGCTACTCACCGGGTTGTGCACCCGTATGAGGACCGCATTTAATATTTCGGCGTCGCTTCGGTAACCTTATAGACCTTTGTCATGATCTCGTCTCGATCTGCTTGCCATGCCTCGAAGGTTTCGGGAGTCTCGGGATACGCTTCGTAGTGTTCTAACAGTCGATCGGCGACAGATTTCGTCCGGTAAAAGCGCCAGAGGAGGTCATAGTGGCCCAGACTTCCCAGCAGCGTTCGAAGCTTGAGCCCCCAACTGAACGACGTGGTGCCAGCATAGAGTGCCTCCGAAAGGTTTTCGGCCGGGATCGAGGCGAGCAGCTCCATCAATTCGTCCACGTCGACGGCCGTCGTGAGGATGTTGTACACGTCGAGACTGGCGTATCGCCCCCCGAAGTGGTCCATGACGCGGGTGTTGTACTCCCACAGAGCGGCTTCGCTGACGTCGTCTGCTTCGAGGGCGTCGATCGCTGTTTCGCCCGCGTAGTATCCGCCGTAGGCGGCCCCGGCGATCCCGCCACCAGTTGTCGGATTGACGTGCCCAGCGGCGTCGCCGACGGCCATATATCCCGGTGCAACCGCCGAATCATACGGGCGGCGCGTCGGGATCGCTGCCCCCAGTTTGTCCACCACCGTGGCGTTCTGAAATTCGGGGCGCGTTTCGAGGTCCTCACGCAGGGCCTCGACGAGGGTCATCGGTTCGGCGGTCATCTGGAACCCGATGCCCACGTTGATCTCCGTCGGCGTTCGGGGGAAATACCAGATGTAGCCTTCCGCTCGATCGGTCGGTTTGAAAACCAGCGCGTCGTCCCAGGACACCGGCTCCGGCACCTCGAGCACTTCTCGGTACGCGGACGTGAACTGTCGATAGGTGACGTTCGTGTCGAAGGTCGTGTCGGCGAGATCGGCCTTGTCTTGAAGTAACGAAAGCGCCCCGGCGGCATCGATCACGATTGGTGCCTGATGCCGCTCGACGTCGCCGCTGCGCTTTGCAACGACCCCGGTTACCCTGCCGGCACTTTCGAGAACATCGGTGACGACGGTGTCGTAGATGAATTCGGCCCCTGCGGCCTCGGCTGCCTCGATGATGGATTTCCCAAAGGCCAGTCGATCGATGACCGCAAGCTCTCCCGGAACTGGGATGTCGATGACGGTGTCCGAGTCCGGGAGTTCGAAGCGCCCGTGATCCACGTCGGGGTTCGAGATCGCCGGTTCGAAGGCCGCTTTCGGAATCGAGGGCGGGAACTCGTCGGCCCCTTTTAACGCGTCCCCACAGGCGATGTGCCCGGCTTCGGTCGCCGATTTGCGTTCGAGGACGACCACATCGAGTCCGGCCTGCGCAACCGTCGCGGCGGCGTAGGACCCGGCTGTCCCGGCGCCGACGACGACCACGTCGTATTCGTGAACGGGGGGCATGGACCCGGATTCTCGCCCGGGACGAAAACCGTTATCGGTCCCGGCGGGGCCGGGGAGAAAAGGGTTATAGGGATGATTTACGTACGAGTGTCCATGCCGACCCATTCCGTCGAGTTCGTCGATCAGGACGAGACGATTCAGGTGGAGGACACGGAGACGGTCCTCGACGCCGCGATTCGGGAAGGAATCGCCCAGGAGTACTCGTGTCGCGTGGGCATGTGTTTGGCGTGTTCGGCCGAAATCGTCGAGGGTGAGGTGGCCCAACCGGGGGCCCGCGGGTTGACAGCGGAGGAAGCCGAGAACTACGCGCTGACCTGCATGGCGAGACCGGAAACGGACCTCAAACTCCGTCGCGGCGTCTATCCACCCAGTATCGAAGCCGAAGACCACCAAGAGGCGCCGGCCGACGATTGAGTCGAAAAAAACCGGTCGTCTCAGTAAATCAACTGATCGTCGTTTTCGCTCATATATAGGGTCCGGGCCGCGATGTTGGTCGCGTGATCACCGATCCGTTCGAGGTCCCTGATCGTCAACAGGAGCCGGGAGACGTCGTTCATGAGATTTTCGATTTCTGCTTCCATCGTCGCCGCATCGATGTCTCGTTCCATTAGATCCCGGACGACAGCTTGGGAGGCCTCGCGACACTGTTCGTCAACGTCGTCGTCCCGTTCGGAGATGGCGAGACAGGCCTCCGTATCTTCGGTCTCGAAGGCCGCCATCGACGCCTCGAGCATGTCGAGGGTTTCGTCCCCGATCGATTGGACATCGACTTCGGGGAAGACGTCGCGGTTGGCATCGAGGCTGTAATCGGCCAGGTTGGTCGCCAGGTCGCCGATCCGCTCGAGGTCCGTGATGATCTTGAAGGAGGCCGCAATAAAGCGGAGATCCGAGGCGACCGGTTGCTGCAACGCGAGCAGGTCAACACAGTCGCCCTCGAGTTCGAGATACAGTTCGTTGATCTCCTCGTCACCTTCGATGACCGACATCGCTGCCTCGTCGTCTTTCGATTCCATCGCCGACAGGGCCGTCCGCAACCGATCGCCGACTAACTCACTCATATAGAGGACATCGCTTCGCAATGTGTCGAGTTGGTCCTGATAACTCTCTCGCGCCATACATATACCGTGGGCGTCCCCGTAATGTACTCTTCGGCACTCACACGACTCGCCGCCACGAAGGACCGAGGTTTAAACCCCCGCAGCCGCTTTGATTGCCTATGGAGGTATCGGGACGACTCCGCGAGGCCGTGGCCTTCGAGCCGCGGGTCACCGTCGCTGGTCCGGACGAATTCACCGTGACGGCTGACTGGCTCGACGAGCTCGAGGTGACCACCGCGGAGGTCGAGATCGTCTGTGCGACGGGCAACAGTTATACGGCGGCGTGGACGGGCCCAACTGTCGGTTCCCTCCTGGAGGCAGCCGGAGTTGCCCCAGACACGACACACGTCGTCGTCGAATCAGCCGATGCCTATCGGGTGGCGATCCCGGTCCGGGAGGCTATCAGCGGGGTCCTTTCCTATCTCAAGGACGGCGAACCGATCGGGGGCCAGCAGGCGTACGTCAATCGGCTGGTGTCACCCGGGACTGAGGGGGCCCGAGATATCAAGGGCGTCTCCCAGATCGAACCGGTGACGCTGGCCCCTGACGAGGATCCCGAACGCCTGGAAAACCTCTTTCCGGACGGTGAGCGGTTCACGGCCGATCGGGAGGAAAAAGAGGAACCGCCGGCCTGAAACCCGCTATCGGGCTTGCGTTAGAAGACGTCTGATAACTGGTCGCTGACTGTTCTGATTCGGTCGATGTCCGATTGGAGGCGCTCGAACTGCGTGGAGAGCTCCTCGACGGTCTCCGCCAGGGCCTCAACGTCATCGACGCGTCCTTCGACCCCTTCGAGATCAGCTTGCATCTCCTCGATCGCCGCCTCGACGTCGGCGGTCTCCTCGACGGTCGAGGCAAGCGTTTCGACGGTCGCTTCGAGGCCTTCGACCGTCGCCTCGACGTCCGTTATTGTCTCCGCGAATTCGCGCTGTTTGGCCGCGATGTCCTGCTGCCAATCGACCAGCTCTTCCTGTTCGGTTTCGATCGTGGTGACCTGGTCGGTGACCGTCTCGTACGCCTCCTGGACGGACGAAAGCTCCGTATCCAGGTCCTCGATGTCGGCTTCCAGCTGGCCGAACTGGTCCTGAATCGTGTCGCCGGATTCTTCGATTTTCGCGATGGTGGATTCGAACCGGTCGTATTCGGCTTCCAGGCCGGCAACCGTGTCTGCGAGCTCCTCGTGAGCGTCGTCCAGGGCCGTCTGGCCGGCATCGATGGCCGAAAGCTCTCGTTCCAGGTCCTCGATGTACTCGGTGACGTCGTCGTGCACGGCCTCGACTTCGGTCACCGTGGTTCCGAGGTCTTCGAGTTCCGCCTGTCGTTCGGCGTCGGCTTCTTCGAGGTCCTCGAGTGCCGCCGTGAGGGTCTCTTGCTCCGATTCAAGGGCTTCGAGCGAGGCGTCCACGGCTTCAAATTCGTCGTCCAGATCATCGACAGTCGCTTCGACGCGTTCGAGAGCAGCCTCGACGTCTTCGATATCCGCTCCCATTTCATCGAAATCCCCCTCGAACGCTTCGACGTCAGCTTCGATTTCCTCGACATCGTCCTCGATTTCCTCGACATCGTCCTCGA
>CAZVCA010000001.1:5612-9641 GCA_964626045.1 uncultured Halobacteriales archaeon
TCGATTTCCTCGACATCGTCCTCGATTTCCTCGACATCGTCCTCGACCGCTTCGATCTCATCTTCGACCGCTTGGACGTCCGCTTCGACCGCATCGACCGTCTCCGTCACATCCTCGACGTCGCCTTCAACTGCCTCGATATCGCTTGTGACGTCCTCAATGGCTGTTTCCACGTTCGCTTGCTCGGTCGCGAGGTCGTCCTGTTCGGTTTCGAGTGAGCTAACGGTCTGCTCGAGGGTATCGACGGTCTCGGTGATCGACGTCTGTTCAGCGTCGATCGCTTCGTAGGCGGTCTCGAGGGATTCGACGGACTGTGTCAGCTCGCTGACCTCGTTTGCGATCACCTCTCTGATGTCATCGCTCGTCCCGGCCATTTCGATGAAATCCTCAAGGGCGTCCGTGTACGCTTCCAGCTCGGCGACTCGTGACTCGAGGTGATCGACCCGAACCTGATCGGCCCGGGCGGGCTCGACCAGCTTGGTCGTCAGCTCCTCGCGCGTTTCCTCGTCCATACCCTCATCAAGTTCGTCGAGTAATTGGTCGACGACCGAGTCACCATCGTCAGGTTCGGCTGTGGACTCATCAGGGGAGGACTCGTTGGACTCCCCAGCGATCAGGACGTCGGCGTCAGAGTCGTTCGTCGCCGACTGATCCGTCGAGCCGTCCGTTTTCTCGTCAGCGCCGTCCGCGGCGGTCTGATCGGCCAGTTCGGCGACCGTCGGTTGGTCCTCGAGGTCTGTCTCCTCGTTTGTCGTCCCGCCCCCGGTGCTCGTGGAATACAGGTCCTCACTCGCCTGGGTCGGCGGTTCGGTCGATTCGGAGGCCTGATCGGTGCCACCAGCGGCTGGCCCGGGTTCCGGTTCGGAGTCAGTTCCGATCGACCCCTCGATGATTTCAGCGTCGTCGTCCGGGAGATCTGGCGCGGTGTTGTTCGTATGGCTGTCGGCGGGTTCAGAGACGCCAGTCTCCGCGCTATCGTCAGTCTGCTCGGCTGGAGACGCCGCCTCTGTGGCTTCCGTATCCACCTCGACGGTCGGCTCGTCGAGCAACGGGCTCGGGTCCGACGGATCGTCCATCCGAATGCCATAGACCGTCGTCAGGCTTTCGCCCGGCTCGAATTCCCGTTCGTAGCGAAGCGTGCCGTCGTTTCGAGCGGTCCAGTTGTCGCTGCCGTAATTCGGGTGAAAGCCGATCTGATCGATGTCGAATCCCTGGGGGACGGTTTCAGTGATTCGGACCGTCACCGGCTCGGCCAGGGCTGAATCGATCGAAAAGGTTACCGCTGGGACCGGGAACCCCTCCGCGTCGAAAGATTTGCGCACCGTGATGCCGTCCACCTGGACGACCTGTTCGTCAGTCACGAGAACCACCTCGGGATATCATGTCTATCTCCGTTTTACGCGTCGCCAGGCATAAAAAGCCGCTTTCACTGGGCGTCGATGCGATCCCCGATCTCGACGATCTCGATTGACCGGGGAAATGTTCTGGACCGTCGGTGATCGAAGAGGGCGGTCGGATCGGCCGTGAGCCCTTTCCACATGTCCCAGTGCGTCGGGACGAGGCGGTCGATCTGGAGGGTTTCCGCGAGGTCCATCACCTGGGTCTCGTCGTTGTACCACTTCGTCCGCTGTGGCTCCCGGGTCTGCTTCTCCGGAATGTTGCCGACACTCCCGAAGGCAAGCATACCCAGGTCGATGTCATATTCCTCGCCGACGGATTCGAGGGCTTGGCCAGGTTTGGTGTCTCCTCCATGAAAAACCGTGATCCCTTCGTATTCGATCAGATAGCTGACTGGCTCCTCGGCGTCGGAATCAGCGGCCGGTTCGACGTGTACCGTGACGTCGCCAACGGAGAACGTGTCTCCAGGGGCGACCGTCGAAAATTCGTCGCCGCTGACGCCATAGTCTTCGGTCCAGGACTCAGTTTCACGGGCCTTCGTGACGCTCGCTTCGGGGCCGACGAACGTGGCCTCGGTTCGGGCGAGGATCGGTGCCTGACTCGGGCCGTGAACGTGATCCGTGTGTTCGTGGGTTGCCAGTACCGCGTCGGCTTCCTCGACGTCCGTCGGATCGAAGGGAACGGGAATCATTCGGACGGTTCGAGGCGGATCTCCGGTCCCCAGATACGGGTCGATGAACAGGGTCGATCCATCACCTGCCTTGAGGATGAACCCGTTGCATCCCAGATACCAGAGCGCGATCCCGTCCGGGTCCGCGTTGGCGACGGCGGTTGGTAGCCAGTCGCCCCAGTCGCTGTGGATTTCCATATCCGACGTACAGGTCGCCTGGGTCATAGCCACTTCGACTGTTCCCGACCGGTTCGGTTATCCCTTCCAAACCGGTAGAGCGGCGTAATGAGCGAATCGGACGGCTGGGTTGGTGACCTTCGAGACACCGGCCTGGCCCTCAAACACGATCGGGAGTGGGATTACGAACTCGAACGGGTGGCCGAGGCGGTCCGGAAGCGGTCGGCCGACACGGTCGGACTCCAGTTTCCCGAGGGTATCAAACGCCAGGCGCCAGGGGTTGCCGACGATCTCGGTGCAGCGTTGCCCGAGGACGTTCGGATCTACATCTCGGGCGAAGCGAATTTCGGAGCGTGTGATCTGGATACGGATCTGATGCGGCGGACGGACCTCTTCGTCCACTTCGGGCATTCGCCGATGGTCGAGAGTAGCGACGTGATCTATGTCCCGCTTTACTCGAACGTCGACGTGGAGCCGATCCTCGAGGAAGCTGTCGGGCATCTGGACGAGGGCGAGGTCGGGCTGGTCACGACCGCCCAGCACATGAACAAGTTCGACGCGATGCAGGCCTACCTGGAGGACGCCGGCTTCACTGTCCAGACCAGGCGCGGTGACGAACGACTCTCCCACGAAGGCCAAGTCCTCGGCTGCAACTACGCGAGTGCGAAAGTCCCCGCCGATCAGGTTCTCTACGTCGGCGGTGGCGGGTTCCATCCGTCCGGACTCGCGATGGACAACCCGGAAAAGCGGGTGATCATCGCTGACCCGGTCAACAACGTGGTCAAACCCGCGGACGCGGAGAAATTCATCAAACAGCGGTACGCAGCAATTCACGCCGCGATGGATGCGAATACGTGGGGGATCATCGCCGGGACGAAGATCGGCCAGCGACGCCACGGGATCGCCGAGCAGCTCGTGGCGGAAAACGACGACGCCTACCTCATCACGCTGGACGAGATAACCCCAGCCCACCTCAAAAACTTCGGCCTGGACGCCTACGTCAACACGGCCTGTCCACGCATTACGACCGACGATGGCCCGCAGTTCGATCAACCGTTATTGACCCCACAGGAGTATCGGATCGCCACTGGCGAGGAACCGATGGATGCCCTCGATTTTGATACCTTCGAGGGGACATGGTAACGCTGGCGGACAGATGGGACTGAAAAATCAACTCGAGGCCGAACTCCAGGCGGTCAGTGACTTCCAGGAACCAAAACGCCATCTTGAACAGTACCGGACCCCCGCGTCGGTCGCAGCCCACCTCGTTTCACTAGCTGACCTGCAAGGGGACATCGACAACCGGACCGTGATCGACCTCGGAAGTGGCACGGGGATGTTGGCCCTCGGGGCCGCGCTGCGAGGCCCATCCCAGGTCGTCGGTCTGGAAATCGACGACGCCGCACTGACTCGGGCCGTCGAGAACGAACAGGCGTTGTTCGCGGAGCCCGAAATCTCCTGGGTCAAAGGTGACGCGACAAGGCTGCCAATCGACCTCGAGGGCTCGACCGTCGTCGCGAACCCACCCTTTGGCGCTCATTCCGACAACCGCCATGCGGACCGCGACTTCCTCGAAACGGTAGCCAGTGGCGCCGCGGTGTCCTATACCATCCACAACGAGGGCAGTCGGGAGTTTCTCGAGGCCTTCACGATGGATAACGGCGGGCGGATCACCCACGCCTACGGGGTCGAGTTCTTCGTTCCCCGACAGTTCCGCCATCACGAGAACGATCGACACGAGATCCAGGCCGAACTGTATCGGGTGGTCTGGGACCAGCACTAGT
>CAZVCA010000001.1:9741-11421 GCA_964626045.1 uncultured Halobacteriales archaeon
TCGAAAACGGGCACACGGGTGTCGTTTCGTTCCACCCAGATGACCGAGTCGTTGTTGACGACCGTGAGGTCACCGAGGGTGGACTGATTCGATGGATCGGGGACGACGATCTGATCCGGAAGCGACGCGCTTGAGGTGTTTGCTGCCGCCGTGGCTTCGATGACGAACCGGTCCCTCTTGGGCACGATCGCGAGTTCGTGACCGGCCACGACCGTATTGGCCGTCGCCGGGTCGCTTTCGAACAGTGGCCGCTCGCTCCCGTGCGGCGTTGATGCTGTCACCGTAAAGGCACGCTCACCACCGGCCGCGCGCCATCCGACCCGTTTGACGCTGATCGTTTCTCGCCAGCCGAGTCCACCGACGGTGACTGTTCGTTCGCCGGCGTGTTCGAGCCGGCCAGCTGAGACAGCCTCGGTAAACAGGTGTCTGTCACTGTTCGTGACGACGACGCCTGTCGCTGTCGGGGGATCCGGCGTGTCGATGCCGGAGATATTGATGGGATCGTATCGCGGATCGGGAACCGCCTCGCCGTATGAGAGCTCGTATCCCTCCACAGTCACCGTCGGGTTTTGGGTCGAAAAATCGGCTGGTGACCCGGTGAGGTTGATCGGTACAGCGATTACCCCCATCAGGACGATCGGAAAGACCACGAGCCCGACCGAGACCTGCCCCGCACTCAGATCACTGACCGGTGATTCCTCGAGCGTCGCAGCGATCGTGACCAGCAGTGCAACGCCGATGACCAGGAGCACGCCGGGTCCCCTGAACAACTGGTAGGAGGCGGATCCTTCGTACCACCACACGGCCCACAGCGACAACGAACTTCCGACGAGAACGGCTGCGGGGAACAGTCGCCAGGGATCCATCTCGGCCACCCGGTTACGTTTTCGGAGCAGGATGATGCTCACAGCTACGCCAAGCAACAAGCCCAGGAGATGGGTCTGAATCGCCACATCGGCCCACCAGGGCGTTCCGTAGGACGAGCCCGCGTTCCCGGTGATGATGGGGTCTCGGAGCGTCCAGAAGACGGTCCTGAGGAATCCGCGGGCGACGAGACCTGCGACGGTGAGGACCGGGAACTGAACGAGCGCGAACCCGACCGCAGCGAAACTAACACCGGAAAATCCGATGACCGGGCCCCAGGCAAACAGACTCGTGAGGACGGCGCCACCGAGCACGACACCCGGGACGATCAGCAACGCACGGACGTACGGATTCGTCCGCAGCGAACTGAATGCAGTAGCCCCCCGTTCTGTCGGAAAGTGCGAGAACGCATACTCGCCGATCGTTCCGAAGACGAGAAAGCTGACGAGATTCCCTACGAGGTGGCCGAGATGCTGGTGGGCAAGTGGCGCAGTGACCATCCCGAGCGGATAGCGAAGCGACCACGAGGTAAACGGGAGTGTCAGGATCGAATCCTGGCCCCAGTCGCCCTGTACGAAGAGGAAGAAGCTGGCAACGACGGCAATAACGACGAGGGTTCCGATGGGGAGACCGAAGAGAAGCCGCGATCGAAACCTGGCCATCGTTCGGGGCCCGAACGGGCGGATGCGGGCGAGCAGCACGACGGCGACACCGGCGGCGAGAACGACCGCAGCCCTGAGGCCAACCGTCAGCGGATCCATATCGGACCGTGGCTCCGGGATCCCAAAATCCCTCCGGCCGGTTCCGTCCGAAATC
>CAZVCA010000001.1:11521-62933 GCA_964626045.1 uncultured Halobacteriales archaeon
ATCGGACCGTGGCTCCGGGATCCCAAAATCCCTCCGGCCGGTTCCGTCCGAAATCTCTCCGGCCGGTTCCGCCCGAAATCCCTCCGGCCAGTCCCGTCCGTGGTCGAAACGTTCAAGCGACTCACCAAACTACCGATTGACATGGATCTTCGGGTCATCGAGCGGGGAGAGACGGAACTCGTCATCGAAATCGCCGGGGAGGATCACACCTTTATGAACGTACTGAAGGGAGCGCTCCTGGAAGACGGGTCCGTCGCCGCGGCGACCTACGACATGAACCCCGAACAGTCAGGTGGGCAGACCGAGCCAGTTCTGACCATCAAAACTGAGGAAGGAACCGATCCGATCGACGCCCTCGAAGCGGCCGCTGACCGGATCAAATCCCAGCTCGCGGACTTCCAATCGGCGTTCGAAACGGCCGCGTAATTTCTCACTGGCGGATCGGCAGGCCCTGTTCGGCGAGATACGCTTTCGTTTCCTCGATCGAGTACTCGTCGAAGTGAAAGATCGAGGCAGCGAGCGCGGCGTCCGCCCCCGCCTCGAAGACATCGGCCATGTGTTGGGGCTCTCCACAGCCGGAGGAGGCGATAACCGGGGTCGAGACGGCCTCGGAGACGGCTTTCATTAGCGGCAGATCGTAGCCGTCCTTGGTGCCGTCTTTGTCGATGGAGTTGATGAACATCTCACCGGCGCCGCGCTCTTCGGCCTCTCTGACCCACTCCAGGACGTCGAGATCGGTCCCTTTGCGACCACCCTGTACCGTCGCCTCGAACCAGACTGATTCGCCGTCGATCTGGACGTAGTGTTCGCCCTCGTCGTCGTATCGGCGACGGGCGTCGACACTCAGCAGGATACACTGGTTGCCGAAGGCTTTCGCCCCCTCCGTGATGAGTTCGGGACGGTCGATCGCGCCGGTGTTGATCGATACCTTATCCGCCCCTGCCCGAAGCGTCTCGCGGATGTCCTCGACCGTGCGAATCCCCCCACCGACAGTCAGCGGGATAAACACCTCGTCAGCGACGCGTCTGACGGTGTCGAGCATCGTTTCTCTGCCCTCGGCCGAGGCCGTAATGTCGAGGAAAACGAACTCGTCGGCCCCGGCTTCGTTGTAGCGTTTGGCCATTTCGACGGGGTCCCCGGTGTATTCGAGATCTTCGAATTGAACCCCGGTGTACACCGCGGGATTGCCCTCTTCGTCCGTGTCGACGTCGATACACGGGATAATCCGCTTTGTCAAGGTCATCGAGACGCCACCGCCAGTCTGGTCCTGACCAACACGTGCATACGAGCGTTTTCACACCGGAGATAATTAGGCTCCCGGTTACCGCACCTGCCACCGAACGATTAGATGCCGATTATCGCGTTACACTCCGGACACACCGTCGCGATGGCCATCGAGGGTTCCTCAGCTTCGTCCTCGACGGCCGGGGAGGGGTCCAATTCGAGCATTTCGGCTTCGACGTGTTCGATTTCGGTCTCACAGTTCGGGCATCGTGCCATACCGGTGCCAGCGCCGGGAGAATGATAAACGTACTGTCAATTAGAGTTGGACTGGCACAATTGTGGCTTGCTAATCGGGACGGCTTCGATACTACAAAGTACGAGGGGAGCAGAGCATCTCGTATGAGCGACGACGATGAACACGAGGCGGATGAGGGACGGGTCACAGCACCGATGCAGTCCTTTGGCAGTGGGGAAGTGACAGTCGGGTTCGTCGTGTTGGCTATCGGCCTCGCGATTGCGTTCCTCTTGCCACTTCTGGCAGGCGGTGCCTGATCGGTCAGTCAAGCGCCTCGAGCGTCGATCTGAATTCCTCGATTTCGTCAGTTTCGTAGGTGCAACGTTCCTCCCGCTCCTCGACCTCGATTCGAAGGCTTCCATCGGCGGTCGGTTCGCCAAGTGGTTGCACTTCGATCCGGTCCTCGAGGGCCGCTTCGAGGGCTTCTCGGTCATTCGTCTCGACGACGACCCGGCCTGGGGCTTCCGAGAATAACGCTGCTTTACTCGGTACGGTGACCTCAGCGCCGCCATCGTCGTGGATCATTTCCGCGAGGGTCACGAGCAGCCCGCCGTCGCTCACGTCGTGGGCTGCGACTGTGCTTTCCAGTGTGGTCGCGTTCCGGATCGCGTCAACTCGCGTTTGCGGAGCCGATGGCAATTCCGGGAATCGATCTGCCCCGCCGAGCTGCGCGAGGAGTTCGGATCCGCCCAGTCGGGTCCGGAACTCGCCCAGCAGGAGGAGTTCCCCCTCGCCTTTCACTGCCATGGTGGGGGCGTCGTACGTCGGCATTTTGCCGATCATCGCAAGCGTCGGTGTCGGGGGGATGGGTCCGGTCGTGGAATCGTTATACAGCGAGACGTTCCCGCCGACGACCGGCACGTCCAGGTCCTGACAGCCGTCCGAGAGCCCATCGACGATCGCGGAGAAATCGCCGTACACGTCCGGTTTCTCCGGATTGCCCCCGTTGAGGCAATCGACGGTTGCGAGCGGTTCGGCGCCTTTCGCCGCGAGGTTCGTCGCGTTCTCCAGGGCCGTTGCATAGGCACCCTCGTACGGAGCCGTTTCGGTCCAGGTCGGCTCTGTCCCCGTGGTCAGGGCGAGGCCCTGCTCGGCCTCTCGAATCGCCAGGATGCCTGCATCGTCGCCCGGGCGAAGGGCCGTTCGGGTCCCGACTTCGTGGTCGTACTGGCGGTAGACCCACTCGTCGCTTGCCGTGTTCGGGCTCCGGAGGACCGTTTCGGCTGCCTCCCCGAGATCGAAATCCGGAACGTCCGGTTCCGGCTGGCTGGGATCGATCGACGGCAGGTCGTTCATCGGGGCGCCATCGGCCACGAATTCGGCGGGGACGTCGACCGCGGTCTCGCCCTCGAACGAGCAGATATAGCGTCCGGTATCAGTGGTGTCGCCGATCACGGAGACGCCGAGATCGAACCGGTCGGCGATCGCCTCGACCTGCTCGACGTTCTCGGGGCGAACTTCGTAGAGCATCCGCTCCTGTGATTCAGCGAGGAGGATTTCGGTCGCGTTCATCCCCGTTTCACGGAGATGGACGGCCCCGAGGTCGATTTCCGCGCCCAGTTCGCCCTTGGCGATCATCTCCGAGGAGGCACCGCCCAGGCCCGCGGCACCGAGGTCACGGGCGGCTTCGATCAAATCCTCGTCGAGGAGTTCCTCGTTGGCCTCGATGAGGAGTTTCTCCGTGTATGGGTCCCCAACCTGGACGGCCGGCCGGTCCTCGGTTTCGGCGTCTTCGCCCAGGTCCTCGCTCGCGAAACTGGCTCCGCCGAGGCCATCCCGGCCAGTGGCATTCCCCACGAGCACGAGTTTGTTGCCGGCGCTTTTGGCGTCGGCCGTGACCAACCGATCCTGGTCGACCAGTCCCACACAGGCCACGTTGACGAGTGGATTGCCCTCGTACTTGGGATGCCATCGGGTGCTGCCGGCCACTGTCGGCACGCCGATCGAATTCCCGTAATCGCCGATGCCCTCGACGATCCCTTCGAGCAGGTATCGGGGATGCTCCTCGTCGAAGTCCCCGACGTACAGGGAATCCGCGAGGCCGATCGGGTAGGCGCCCATCGAGATGATGTCACGGACGATCCCCCCGACGCCGGTCGCCGCGCCGTCATAGGGATCCACGAAGGACGGGTGATTGTGGCTCTCGATGCCAAAGGCCACCGCGGTCTCCTCGTCCAGTGCGACGACAGCGGCGTCATCACCCGGGCCGACGACGACCTGGTCGCCCTCGCTCTGGAAAGCACCCAAAAGTGGTCGGGAGGATCGGTAGGCACAGTGCTCGCTCCAGAGGTTTTCGAAGAGGGCGGCCTCCGGTCTCGTCGGCTCGCGATCGAGTGTGTCGGTGACCAGTTCGCGGTCCGGATCGGCCAGCGTCATTCATCCCGATGGACATCGTGGGCGATTATAGGGTTTGTCATGTCCACGGTCGTGCATCGCCCGGTATCGAGTTGTTTTTGGCCCCTGGCCTCAAACCCGCCGTCGTGCTCAGCGTCGAGTTACACGCTCATTCCGAGCGTTCCTACGACGGGCGGGACCCCGTCGAGATGCTCTTGGAACAGGCGGCAGCCGTTGGACTCGACGCGATCGCGATCACCGACCACGACGCCTTCGAGGCAAGCGAGCGGGCCGCAACGCTCGCCCCGGAGTTCGATCTCGTCGGGATCCCGGGGATGGAAGTAACCTCAGCGGCGGGCCACGTGTTGGCTCTGGGGATCGACCGCAAGATCCCCGCGCAGCTTTCCTTTTCGGAGACGCTCGATCGCATTCACGAGGCCGGCGGGATCGCCGTCGTCCCCCACCCATTCCAGAAATCCAGGAGTGGCGTCGCGCCGAACATCAGCCGGGACACCCTCGCCCTCGCGGACGCGATCGAAGTGTACAATTCCCGGCTCCTGACGGGACGGGCCAATCGAAAGGCCAGAACCTTTGCCGAGCGCCACGACCTGCCCCAGACAGCCGGTTCGGACGCTCATATCGCTGAACTGGTCGGCCAGGCGATTACCGTCGTGGACACCGAAACGGCGACCGCGGCTGGTATCGTCGATGCCATTCAGGCCGGTGCAACGACGGTTGAAGGCAAACGAACACCCTGGCACGTGAGCTTCAGACAGGCCGCTGGTGGTGCCAAACGGCGCGTCAAAAACCGGCTCGGCGAGTTCTTCTAGGGATCGAAACCCTTACCGAACGACCGCCCGTTCCCGCTCGTATGTCAACTGACCCAGTGGACGCCGAGGACGTGGAGCGGGTCGCCTCGCTTGCCCGCGTCGAGTTGGGGGATGAGGAAATCGAGGCTTTCACCGAGGACTTTCGGGAAATCCTCGAGTATTTCGACACCCTGGACGCCGTTCCGGACGTCGACTCGGAACCCGAACTGGTCAACGTCATGCGGGCTGACGAGGTACGTGATTCCCTCTCACAGGAGGAAGCACTTCGAAACGCCACCGACGACAACGATGGCCGTTTCAAAGGGCCACGGGTGTCATGAGCCACAACGCCTTCATTACCCGGACGGAGATCGACGGCGGCGACGATGGACCACTCGATGGAACGACGGTCGCGGTCAAAGACAACATCAGCACCGATGGGGTGCGGACGACCTGTGCCTCGGAGATGCTGGCCGACTATGTGCCGCCCTACGATGCGACGGTCGTCTCGAAGTTGAAGGAGGCCGGTGCCACCATCGTCGGCAAAACGAACATGGACGAGTTCGGTATGGGGACCACGACTGAAACCTCCGCGTTCGGCCCGACGAAGAACCCGGTCGACGAGGATCGGGTTCCGGGTGGTTCCTCGGGCGGAAGTGCCGTCGCTGTCAAAACCGGGCAGGCTGACGTGGCCCTCGGCTCGGATACGGGCGGCTCGATCCGGTGTCCAGCGGCGTTTACCGGCACTGTCGGCATCAAACCGACGTACGGGCTCGTTTCCCGGTATGGGCTCGTCGCGTACGCGAACAGCCTCGAACAGATCGGTCCTATCGCCCCCACGGTCGAGGAAGCGGCTGACCTGCTTTCTGTCATCGCGGGCCCGGACGAACGGGATGGAACCACCCGGGAGGAAGGCGCGGACGCCGATTACGCCGCGGCCGCGGACGGCGACGTCGAGGGGATGACTATCGGCATCCCGACTGAGTTGGTCGATGGAAGCGACGAGGAAGTGGCGGCTCAGTTCGAGGCCGGACTGGCCTCCCTCCGGGAACAGGGCGCAGAAACCGTCGAGGTGGAACTCCCTTCACTCGAGTACGCCGTCGCCGCGTACTACGTCATCGCGATGTCAGAAGCGTCCTCGAACTTGGCACGCTTCGACGGGGTCAGGTTCGGGACGCCGGGTGGATTCGACGGCGATTGGAACGAGACCTTCGCCGCGTCGCGTTCGGCGGGCTTTGGCGAGGAGGTCCTTCGTCGCATCCTCCTCGGGACGTTCGCCCTTTCGGAGGGGTATCACGACAAATACTACAAACAGGCCCAGGAGGCCCGGGCGTGGGTCAAACAGGACTTCGACGCCGCCTTCGAGGAAGCCGACGTCCTGGCAACCCCGACCATGCCGGTGGTCCCGCCGAAACTCGGCGAGAGCCTCGAGGACCCGCTGCAAATGTACCTGATCGACGCGAACACCGTCCCGGTCAATCTCGCGAACCTGCCGGCGATCTCGGTGCCAGTCGGTGACAGCGACGGCTTACCTGTCGGGTTCCAACTCATCGGGCCGGCCTTTGGCGAACGAGCGATCATCCGCGCCGGGAGCGCTCTGGAGTAGCTACTTCTCGTACACGAGGTTCATGATCCACTGTGAGAACCGGTCGGCCTCGGGATCGATGTTCTCCTCACCGACAAAGGGCGAGAGCATGTCTCCCGCCATCAAAAGCGAAAAATCGAGATCTTCTTCGATGACGACCGGTTCGAGTCGATAGGTTGTGTTGCCGTTGTGGACGGTTTGCTCCCGGTTGATCAATCCGTCTTCTTCGAGGCTGGTCGCGAGCCGACTGCCCTTTCGCGAGGAGACCTCAAGTTCCTTCCAGAACTCGGATTGGTGAATGGCCCCCTTCTCGCGAACGAGTTGCAGTGCGGCTCGTTCGTCTTCCGAGAGGTCCCCCTCGACAGATGACGCGCTCATTGAGTAAACCTCCCCGCGAATCGGTTTAAAGGTTCAGTGTTGCCAGCCGATCACAGGTCATTTGAGTGATGGGTACCGGGGGCCCACAGGAAGTGATTTCACGACCCGCTGGCATCGGTGAGGGCGTCTCGAAGTCGGTTGCGATCGACGGTCCCGGACGCGGTTCGTGGTATCGATTCGAGCAGCTCCACTGTTTTCGGCACTTTGTATGGGGCCAGGCGTTTTCGGAGCGCGTCCATCTGTTTCTGGGGGTCGAAATCCGAGGCCGTATTGGTTGGGACGACGGCCGCAGCCACCTGTTCCCCCCACTCTTCGTCGGATAGGCCGACAACCGCGACTTCTTCGACGGGCCAGGCCTGCCGAATCGCCGCTTTGACTTCACTGGGCGTAACGTTCTCGCCGCCCGTAATGATGAGGTCGTCAAGACGACCGGTGACAAAGAGCCGTCCGGCGTCGGAGAAATAGCCACGATCGCCCGTGTGGAAGCGCCCCCCAGGGCGGCGGTTAGGGCCGTCGATCGTCCCTGGGCTCACGATCGGACCCGAGACCACGATCTCCCCGATCTCACCGGCCTGGACCGGGTTTCCCTCCTGGTCCTGAATGGTTGCCGAGGCGGCGGTGACGGGATGACCGACGGTTTCCGGGTTCGTCGTTACCTCGGTAGGTGTCGCCGTCGCGATCCCGGACGCGGTCTCGGTCATCCCGTAACTCGGAAAGACTGGCAGGCCTGCCTGGAGCGCTCGCTCCGTGAGTGCTGGCGGTGTCGCTGCCCCGCCGACAAGCACGAACTGCAGCGAATCGAGGTTGCCCTCGGCATCCAGGAGTCGATCGAGCATGGTCGGAACGAGGGACACACCAGTCACGGCATATGACTCGATGGTACTCGCCATCCCGTCGGCCTCAAAGGAGCGCCGGAGGACAGTCGTCGCCCCGAGCATGGCCGTTCGAATCGGAATGGACAGGCCCCCGGTGTGATAGAGCGGCAGGTCGAGGAGCCAGCGATCTGCCGTGGTTACTCCGAGCCGTTCGACCGTCGAGGCCGCACTCGCTCCGAGGTTTCGGCCAGTGAGCCGAACGCCTGTTGGGTCGCCCGTGGTTCCCGACGTAAAGAGTACCACGCGTATCTCGTCGATTCCTCGGGCGACGCTGTCGAGTTCATCCCCGATTTCCGGTTTCTGTTCAACCGTGTCCTGGGGTGTCACCTCGATTTCCGGCACTGATTTGGCAGTGAACTCCGGAACGGTCCCTGCATCCGTCGTCGTTGTCACCAGTGCATTGACTCCGGCTCGATCCACCTTCGACCGGATCGTTTCCGACGCTTCTGTCGGATCCAATGGGACAACCACCCCACCGCGTCGAAAGATTCCCCAGATTGCGGCGACCGACTCAGGACTCCGTGTAGCGACCAGCGCGACGGCATCGCCAGGATCGACGCCTCTGTTCCGGAGTTCGTCTGCGATTGACCCGGCCCAGTTCGTAAGCTCTCTGTAGGTCCACCAATTTCCCTGATCGGCATCGACGAGCGCAGTCGCGTCCGGCTGATTGCTGGCTGCCCGGCGGAGATATTCATCCATTGGTCCGCACCTCGGCGATTCCGAGTCCCGGGTCGGTTGGCGGGACGATCGAACCGTTTTCGACCGGCGCCGGATCCGGGCCGAGATCTTCCTTATAGCGGCTGGCTGTCGCGAGCCCCGCTGGTCGCCGGTGATCGAGGGCAGCCGCGAGGTGGATCGCCCCGGTTCGTCCCACCACGCTTTCGAAAATCGAGGAGACGATCGTCCCGGCTCCGCGGTGTGTGGCCCGAGAAATGAACCCGTTGGCTCGATCGACGCCCCCGACAGCCATGGGTTTCACCACGTATCCGTCTGCGGGTGCCGTCTCCAGAATCGACTGCAATTCCCCGTTGGCAAGGCTTTCGTCGAGGAAAATATCCGGACCGTCGCTACGGAGTTTGGCATGCATCTCGGTCTGTTCGGCCGGGAGCGGCTGCTCCAGCACGGACAGTTCAAGCCCCGAGACAGCCGACAGAAACGATTTGGCGGTCCCGAGGTTCCAGGCGCCGTTGGCGTCAGCTCGGAGTTCGGTATCTGGGCCTATTGCTTTTCGGACGGCCCGAAGCCGTGAGACGTCCTCGTGAACGGATCGGGCCCCGACCTTGATCTTGACTGCTGGAAACCCCGCGTCCTGGGCAGCTTGAGCGTCCTCGACGGTTTGTTTCGGTGATCCGTCGCCGATTGTCGCATTGACAGGTACGGGGTCGGACGTCCCTCCGTTGAGCAGTTCGTGTAGGGGGTTTCCCACCGTTTTCCCCCGCCAATCGAGTACCGCGAGGGAGACGGCATGCCGGGCCGCTGGATACCGGAGTGTGCCAGCAGCGGTTTCGGACACGACGCGGAACGCCCCCGGCCAGCCCGCCCGGCGATATTCAGCTGCGGCCCTTTCGAGCACTTCATTGCTCTTTTCGTAGGGTTCCGTGAAAGGGGGTAGCGGTGCGGACTCCCCGATTCCTTCTACCGCCTCATCGACCCGAAAGAGCAACCCCCGTCTGGACTCTATCGTCCCCTGGGCCGTTGTGAGCGGGGGATGGAGCCGGCATTCGAAGGGTTCGACGCTGACAGTCATAGTACCAGCCCGAGGCCGAAGAGCGCCCCGAAGGCGGCCACGAACTGTCCCGTGCGTTCGAGTGCGGGGTTGAGTTCCTCGGTTGTTCGGCCGGTCAGGACCTGTCGGGTCGCGGAGACGGCAAGCGGTGCACTCAGATAGGGGAGGAAAACCGTCACGCCTGTCGCTTGGGTGAGGAAAAACCACAGCGGAACGGCAAACGCCAGTCCCGTGAGCAGGACGTACTCGACCCGACTCCATCGGTATCCGAGCCGAACGGCAAGCGTCTGCTTGCCTGCGGCCCTGTCGTCCTCGATGTCACGGATATTGTTGACCACGAGAATGTTGGTGACCGGACCAGCCATCGAGAGGCTGGCGACGACGACCGAAAGCGGCAGCGTTTCCGGGGGCACGGTCAGTGGGATCGTTCCCAGGAGGACGGCACTCGCCTGGACGTAATAGGTGCCGGTGACGGCGATGACGCCGAAAAAGAGGAAGACGAACAGGTCCCCGAGCGCGTGCGAGCCGATGGGATAGGGCCCGCCGGAGTAGGCAAACCCACTCGCGATACTCGCCAGGCCGACGACGACGATCGGGAGGCCCCCGATGGAAACCAGGTATATCCCGATCAGGAAGGCAAGCCCGTAGCAGAGCACTGCAGCGCCGAATACGCGGCGCGCCGGTATCAGTCCGGACTGACTGACCCGAACGTACCCTGCGGACTCGTCCGAATCGACCCCCTTCGCGTAGTCGAAGTAGTCGTTCGCGAAGTCCGTCCCCGTCTGCAGCAGTAGGGCCCCGAGGAGTGCCGCGATGGCGGGAACGGGCGCAAAAACCCCCATGTGGACTGCCAGTCCCGTCCCGACGATGACCGGGGCTGCCCCGGCCGGTTTGACGTGTGGGCGGGCCGCGATGATCCAGGCCCGCCATCGGGGGATATCCGTGGGTGGGGACGCGGCGCTCATCTCAGTAGTGCCACGGGAACGAATCGAAGTCCGGCTCCCGGTTCTCGAGGAAGGCATCCCGGCCCTCGGCCGCCTCGTCGGTCATGTATGCCAGCCGCGTCGCTTCTCCCGAAAACACTTGCTGCCCGACCAGCCCGTCGTCGATCCCGTTGAAGGCGTACTTGAGCATCCTGATGGACGTGGGACTTTTCTTCGAGATCGTCTCGGCCATCTCCAGGGCCCGTGCTTCGAGGTCTTCGTGGGGAACGACCTCGTTGACCATCCCCATCTCGGCTGCCGTTTCGGCATCGTAGGTTTTCCCGAGGAAGAATATCTCTCGGGCCCGCTTTTGCCCGATCTGCCGGGCCAAATACGCCGAGCCGAAGCCACCGTCGAAACTCGCCACGTCCGGGTCAGTCTGCTTGAATTTCGCCTCCTCCTCGCTCGCGATGGTGAGATCACAGACGGCATGGAGGCTATGACCGCCGCCGACGGCCCAGCCGGGCACCACGGCGATAACCGGTTTGGGAAGGTGTCTGATCTGTCGCTGGACCTCGAGGACGTGTAGTCGGCCAGTTTCCGTGTCCCTCCCCGCCTCGTACTCGTATCCTGATCCAGATCGAGCGGCCTGGTCACCACCGGCCGAAAAGGCCCAGCCACCGTCTTTCGGCGACGGGCCGTTTCCAGTCAAAAGGACCGCGCCGACAGCCGTCTGGCGTTTTGCGTGATCGAAGGCGGCCGAGAGTTCGTCGACCGTTTTTGGTCGGAAGGCGTTTCGAACCGCTGGACGGTCGAAGGCGATCCGGACGGCCCCAACGTCGGTCGCCCGGTGGTAGGTGATGTCGTCAAAATCGAACCCATCGACGGGGTCCCATCGATCGGGATCAAAGAGCGTCGAAACCATTACTCGTGGGGACGCCCCCGTTCTAAAAAAGGTTCCCGCTGTCTGTCTCCTGCAGGCGGCTCCCGACTGTGTCCCTGATCGATTCGCGAACGGTCGTGCTCTTTGCCCCATCCGTCGGGACTTCGATGACGTTTGTGCCAGGTGAACCGGCAGCTGACTCGACTGCTGTCCCGACCTTCCCCGGATCGATCCGGTCGAAGGTAAGATCATAGAGGGCCTCCGTCGCCGCGAAATCGAGCCCATGCGGCGTTTCGAAGTGGGATTCGAACGGAGGCTCGAAGTCCGCGATAGGCAATTTGTGGAAGATACCCCCGCCGTCATTGTTGAGCAAGACGATCGTGCCATCGAGGCCGAAGCGGCCGAGCGCGATCAACCCGTTCATGTCGTGGAAATACGCGAGATCGCCGGTGATGGCAATGAGCGGGTCGGTCGTCGCCTCGCCAGCGCCCAGGGCTGTGCTCGTGATGCCGTCGATGCCGCTCGCGCCCCGATTGCCCAAAACCGTGAGCGACGCGTCTCGGGGCCGGCCGTACCGATCGAGATCGCGGACCGGCATACTGTTCGAGACGAACACCGTCGCGGGGTCCGGCACGCTCTCGAGGACCTGTGCAACCACCCCGCCCTCCCAGGAGCCCGGATCGCGGTCGGTCACGGCGTCCCAGTGGATCGATTCCGCCCGCTCGAACCGTCGATGCCAGGATGGGTTCGGATCCCGGTCGACCTCAGCAAGTGCCTCCACCAGAGGCGATATCGACGATTGGATCCGGTCGGTCGTGGTAAACGTCGCTTCACGCCAGCCGGTCGTCGGATCGACGAGAAACCCTCTCGCGTCGCTGTCCCGGAGATAGTGTCGCAACGGTTTTGAGGTCGGTGAGGCCCCGAATCTAACGATCAGGTCCGGATCCGGCCAGTCCTTGGTGCCGCTGGTGCCCAGATAACCGTCATATCCCCCGAATAGTGAGACCTCCTCCGCCACCGGCCCGAATCGAAGGTTCGACAGCGGATCCGCAAGCAGCGGAAAACCGGTTCTGCGGGCAAAGGACCGGATTGCGCTTGCTCGCCCTTCCTTCGGTGCGAGGGGGCCCGCAACGATGACACCACGCTCGGCCGCTTCGATCGCGGATCGAAGCGTTCTGCGACTCGCCGCTGTGGGACTAACGACCCCCGGGTGAGACCTGATCGCGTGGTTTCTCCGGTCCTGCTGGGGTCCCACGGCCTCGATCAGTGCCTGTTCTGTTTCATCCTCGACGGGCGCCAGCGGCTTTCGGAACGGGATATTGAGATGAACGGGGCCGGGATCGGGCTGCTTCGACGCTGCGATGGCACGGGTAACAGTGGTACGTAGTGATCGGAGCGAACGCGGGGCTGGATCCGGTGTCGGCAACGTCCGGCTGTATCGTGGTGCCGGGCCGTAGAGGCCTTCTTGATCGATTGTCTGGTTGGCGCCACTGTCTTGCAGTTCCGGCGGTCGATCCGCGGTCAGGACGACCAGTGGCGTTCGCGATTGATGGGCCTCGACGACGGCGGGATGGAAGTTCACTGCCCCTGTTCCGGAGGTCGAAATGACCGCACTCGGGTCGCCCGTTCGCTTCGCCTGGCCGAGCGCGAAGAAGCCTGCTGACCGCTCGTCCAGGTGGACCATCGTCTCCAAATCGGCGGCCTCGGCCGCGACCGTCAACGGTGTCGAGCGGCTTCCTGGGGCGATCACGACCTTTCGCAGGCCCTGGCCCTCGAGTTCATCGATCAGCGTTCGGGCCCACAGTGTGCTCCGATTCGGCGCCGTCATTCGAGGACCTCCAGGATGGGCTCGAACTTCGCGGCCAACTCCTCGTACTCCGTTTCCGGATCGCTCCCGGCGACGATCCCGTTGCCTGCGAACAGGGTGAGGTGGTCTCGATCGGCGAGCGCCGATCGGATCCCGACCGCGAACGAGCCGTCGCCGCTCTCGTCGAACCACCCGATTGGGGCGCTATACCAGCCTCTGACGGTGGTTTCGACGTCCCGTATCGTTTCGCTTGCGATGGTCGTCGGAAGCCCTCCCATGGCTGGGGTGGGGTGGAGGAGTGCCACGAGGTCGAGCACGTGGGTTCTCGATGGTACCGTCGCCTCAATCGGTGTCTCGAGGTGATGGACGTTTGCCAGTGTCCTGACGATTCGCTCGCCGACAGTAACCTCAGCGCCGAACGCCTCTAATTGACCCGCGATGCGGGCGGCGACCAGTTCGTGTTCGGTCGAAAGCGTTTCGTCGTCCAGGAGACGCGTTTTCATCGAATCGTCCGCAGCTTTCGTTTCTCCCCGCTCCACTGTGCCGGCGAGGGCTTCGGTTTCGATTTGCCGGCCACGTTGGGACACAAGTGTCTCCGGCGACGCGCCGAAAAACAGGGGTGGTTCCTCCTCAGCGGCGCCCTGCTGGCCGGTGAAGCAGAACCGATAGCAATCGGGGTACCTCGCTTCGAGTTGGTGCATCACCTTCGCGAGCGAGATGGGCTCCTCGAGCGGCCGGTGCAGGGCCGCCGAGAGGACGGCTTTTTCCAGACTCGTCGTGTCGATGGTTGCCTGGATCGAGCGGACCCGTTCGACCCAGGTGGGACGATCGGGTTCCAGCCCCGATTCGATGTCCCCCTGGCGTTGCTCCAGAGTTCTGTCACGGGGCTTGTTGGCAGTTGAGGTCGGCGGTTTTCGGTGGGACGAAGCGGCCCGAACCGCCTCGTTCACTGCTGCAGCGCGGTCCTCGCCGCTCTCGCCGAATCCAGCGATGACGGTTTTGTCTGGGGCAAGGGTGATCTGGACGGCCGGGAGGACGAACCTCGCCGGCGAAAAGGCCGCCCACGGGGCCTCGAGGATCGGCCGCTCGAAGAAGGAAAACCCGCCGAACAGACGCGGTCGTGCCGCTCGTTCATGGCCGCTCGAATCGACTCGTCGCAGTAGTCGCTGGCCCGCCTCGCGGATCTGCTCGACCCGTTCGGACCCGCTTGCCGTGACCGCGGCTTCCGTCCCGACTGATACGATTGGTGGTCCGTCGGGAGGGGCCCAGACGGCGGACACGGTATCGACGCCTTCGAGAACCGACGATAACCGTCGCGCTGGCGCTTTATGGACACTGACGGGGATGCTGTCGGTATCCGGTGCCCGTTCTGTCACGTTATCTGACATGTGGTCCCCTGCAATGAACCGGTTTCGGTTCCAGTCCGGCCGCGATACATGTTACTCGTATCGATCCTCGTCCCAGGGGTTCGCCGAGACGGAATAGCCTCGCTTTTCCCAGTAACCCCTGACCGGCTCGGTGGCGAATTCGATCTCGGTGAGCCACTTGGCTCCCTTGTAGGCGTATTTGTGGGGTGTCACCAGCCGAATTGGGCCCCCGTGTTCGTGGTCGAGCGGGTTCCCGCCGTGCTCGACCGCGATAAGCACCTCCTCGCGGAGACAATCGGCAAGCGGGAGGTCAGTCGTGTACCCGTCCGCGGCGTGAAACAGTACATGCTCCGCGTCCTCCTTGGGAGTGACCGCGTCGGCGAGTTCGGGGAAGGGGACACCGGTGAATTCGTGATCGAAGGAACTCCAGCCCGTGACACAGTGCACGTCCTGTCGTTGGGTTTCCGTGGGCAACTCCATCAGTTGGTCGAGATCGTAGGTGGTCGCTGATTCGACGGCTCCGGACACCGAAATCGTCCACTCCTCCTCGGGCATGGCGGGTGGTTCGCCTTTCGTAAAGACGGGGAACGCCTCCGTCTCGCGCTGGCCCGGTGGTAATCGGCTGGCGCCGTAGGCCGTATAGAGGTCCGTCACGTCCCTCACAGTCATAATCGAGCTATTGGCGGGGCCGATTTGGGGTTTGTGGTCGGGGCGAACGGTGTCTCCCCGTCAATCTTAAGAAGGGAGGGGGCCAAACCCGCTCGATAGATGCCGACGGTGGAAATCAACGTCCCGGATCATATCGAGATGCAGATCGCCCAGCTGGTGGATCAGGGGGAGTTTCTGAGTCAGGAAGAGGCGATCGAACAGCTCCTCTCGGCGGGTATCAAGGCCTACAAAACCTCCGGTCCGGTCGAGGAGGAAGGGACCTTCGAAGACGAGGGGATGATGGGACACGAGGACGAGTACGTCTTCTGAGCCGGGGAACCAACATTTAACCACACGTCCCGAAAAGACGCTATCAATGCACAAAGACGAATTACTCGAATTGCACGAGGAAATGGTGCACATCAAGGATCGGTTGGCGGCGTTCGAGGAGATTAACGCGGACCACTTCGAGGAATACGAATCCCTCGACGTCGATCCCTCCCACGTCCACAAGTCGAAAAGCGAGCACAAACACGCCGTTTTCGTGCTCGGCAACGCGCTTGCCTCCGCGATGAGCGAAGACGAGTTCAGCTCGGCCGGCCGGCTGTCAAAGCGAATGGCTGAACTGGCCGAGGACGCCGAAGAGAAACTCTGAGGGAGAGCGGTTACCACCATACTGGCGCCGGGCTAGCGGGAAAGTCTTTTTACGCGCCTGCTACCTTCGGTTGGATATGCACACACGTACGGTCGAACAGGTTCGTTCCTGGGATTCTCGACCGTTTGACGGCGGACTCGACGCGCTTTCGACACTTTCCGACGAGGGACATACCGGGGCCGTCGTCGCGGCTGACACCTGGCTTTTCATGCTCAACGGCCGGGTCATCGGCCTTTTCGAGGGATCGATGGATGACTTCGAGGCGACGGGAACCGTCTATGCCACAGGCCACGATTCGCTTCCACTCCTGTTCTCGATGCAGGAGCGCGATGGTCGCACGCGGGCGAAGTATTTCACTGAGGATACCCGACTCACTGAGGTCGATACCACGCTCGCCGACGCCAACTTCACGGGCTATGTCGAACTCTCCGAGAACGTCCTGAGCGGCGATTACTACCTGGTCTACTACGGCGGCGAACGCCGTTCGGCGGCCTTTATCGGCCAGAGCGAGCGCGTCGAAACTGGCGATGCTGCCTTCGAGAAAGCGATCGACGAAGTGGGGCTGTACGAGGTCAAAGACGTCTCGATGAGCATCACCGAGATTCCGACCCCCGAACCCGACCAGTCCGCCGAAGCCGTCACGACGAGTACCGGCGATGCCACCGAGGCGTCGGATCCACGTGAGAAATCCCACGAGCCGACTTCGAGCGACACGCCAGCGGCCGCGGACTCACAGGCGCCCGATAAGCCCCAGGCCGGATCTACCGAGGAGCCGAGCCCGGCGGAAGCCGAGCCCGCGACAAACCATATTGATTCGGTTGCGGAGACCGAAGCGTCTCCGACGGCAGACGATCAGACTGTACCAACCGAAGCGGCTCCCGAGAAATCTGACACACCTGACACAATGGGGACTCAGACTGGGACGCCGGAATCTGAGTCGACTGAAGTAGCGGACTCGGAGCCCGCCGCTGAGCCGGAGCCAACCGCGGACCCGGATCCCGCCGCGGAACAGAGGGCGGGATCATCCCCGCCAACGACTGAATCAGCAACTCCGGCTGGGACGAAGGCACAGAAAAAGGCCACCGATGCTCCGAGGGAGGCTAAGGAGGCAGAGAGAGAGGGGGCCACAGAACCCCAACGTGAGGCCTCAGAGGCACAGCGTGGGACCACAAAAGCCAATGACGAGGGCGGTGATTCGACGCCATCCGTCACGGATCGTCGCTCGGGCACGCAGACGCGGGACACGACCACGAATTCGACGGCAAATAGGTCATCCGTGGAAAGTGCATCCACGAGCACGGCTGAATCAGCCCGGACGGCGGAACCGCGATCGGACGCCGAGACTGAGGCGAGTGATTCGGATTTAGACCAGATGTTCCGCGCCGAGGCCGAATGGCGACAGACGCGGGCGATTCCCGCACTGGATCCGGACGAGACAGCGTCCGTTGATGAGGATGCTTCCGGCGACTCCCGGGAGTCGAAGTCGGCGGCCACTGCCACAGGGACCACCACCGATGCAGGCACGGAGTCGACGGCTGCCAGGAGCGAAGAGAAGCCGAGAAGCGAGCGGAGCGGGTCGATCGTCAGGGCTGACGAAATCGAACGCGATCGATCCCAGGCAGCGACGAGCCAATCGACTGAGGATGATGGCAGGGCCGCCGCGAAACAAAAACTCGAATCGGCCATCGAGACGCGGGACGAACGGATCGACACCCTCGAAAGTCGACTGGCTGAGGCCGAGGACACTCGATCCGAACTCGAAACGCAACTGGAAACCGAGCGAGAGCGGCGAGCCGAGCTCGAGGCGGACCTCGAAACGATGCGGTCGGAGCGAGATCAATTGGCCGCCCGGGTCGAAGAACTGGAGGCGGCGGAGCCGGCCGTGACTGGCGGCACACGCGAGTCCGAGATGCGCCCGGCAGAGGCGCTGTCCGGAACGAACCTCTTCGTGAGATACGGCTCGAAGAGCGAACCCACTCTCGAAGCCATCGAAGGGGAGGCCGATCCGGAGGCGATCAACCGAAACCTCTCCCTCGAACACCACACGCAGTTCGAAGCGGACGCGGTGACAGTCGAGGACAAGCCGTTCCGCGAGTTCCTGGAGTCGACCGGTGCCTTCAGGTTCGCCGACTGGGTGTTGCGAGAATTGCCCTACGAGTTGCTGGAAACGGGGAATCGTCAATCACTCGCGGATCTGTTCGAAGCCATTTCGGAGATCGATCGGGTCGAGTTCGACGGAAGCGTGACGACTGACGCCGAATCCGGTGACGATAGCCGGTTCAGCCTCGTCATGCGCGATCGGATGGGCAACCCGCTAATCGTCGGCGAGTACACTGATCGGCGGAATCCGGTCGAGGGATCTGAACTGCAGGCACTTCTCGACGGCGGGAAGGCGGTCGCTGACTCGTCTGAGCACCTCGCCGGCGCCTTTTACGTGACGTCGAGCTTTTTCGAGCCGGCGGCTCTGGAAACGGCGGAGAATGCGGCCTCGTCCGGCGGGCTGTTCAGCAGACAGGAGAAAGCGAGTTACGTGACCCCGGAATCAGGGGAGGGGTTCCATCTCGGATTAATCGAGGATCGGAGCGGCGCGTTCCACGTCACCGTCCCGAAGCTCTAGTCGTCCTCAGGCATCGAATCGATCTTCATCGATTCGAGTTTCTCCATAATGTCTCCGATCTCGTCGTCCAGATCTTCGACGAAAGCACCGGTGTCCTCCGTCGTGATCGCCCCCTGACTCGACGGCTCGATGAGGTTTTCCTCCTCGAGGACTCGCAGCGAGTATCGTACCTTGTGGTGGGGATACCCAGTCTCGTTTGACATTTTCACGATGCCGATCGGTTCGCTCTCGATCACCATCTTCAGAACTTGTAGATGGCGTTCGAGCATATCGACTTCTTTTGCGAGGCGATCTATCATGCCATTTGTTAACTTGTCGTACCGGGATTTAAACCTTACCGTGCCAGAAAACCACTCAGTCGTGCTAATCAACCGGTATTCATAACCTTTGTGTTCGTTCCCACATCCCGCATATTGATTTTTGGCACATTTGCCAGGGTAGTCACGACGATCATCAGGTCTTGATCGTTCCGTAATGGGTTTACCCCGGGGCGCGGAAACTCCGTCCATGACCGTTACCATCGTAGGCTCGCAACTCGGCGACGAGGGGAAAGGCCGGGTCGTCGACCTGCTGGGAGAGCGTGCTGACGTCGTCGTCCGATATCAGGGCGGGGATAACGCCGGGCACACCGTCGTCGAGGGGTCCGAGGAGTACAAACTTTCCCTCGTCCCGAGCGGGGCCGTCCGTGGGAAAGTCGGCGTGCTCGGGAACGGGGTCGTCATCAATCCCCGCACGTTCTTCGAGGAAATCGACACGCTTCGCGAGAAGGGGCTCGAGCCGAGGGTGCGGCTGGCCAAACGAGCCCACGTTATCATGCCCTATCATCGGGCAATCGACGGGATCGAGGAGGACGCCAAGGCCGATTCGGATCTCGAAGCCGGTACGACGGGCCGGGGTATCGGCCCGACCTACGAGGACAAAGCTGGCCGTCGCGGCATCCGCGTCGGCGACCTGTTAGATCCGGACGTCCTCAGGGATCGGCTCGAGTATGTCGTCCCGCAAAAACGAGCCCTCTACGAAGCGGTGTACGGCGGCGAACCAGGTGACGCCTTCGACATCGAGGCGCTTTTCGAGGAGTTCAGCCACTTCGGGGAGCGGATCCGGGAGGAAGGGCTGGCTGTCGATGCGGGCAGCTATCTCGCGGACCGTCTCGCTGCTGGCGACCGGGTCATGCTCGAAGGAGCCCAGGGGACCTCACTGGACATCGATCACGGCATCTATCCCTACGTCACGTCCTCGAACCCGACTGCGGGCTATGCCTCGACGGGCTCCGGACTTGGGGTCACCCAAATTGGGCAAGGTGAGGTCATCGGCGTCGTCAAAGCCTACCTCTCACGGGTCGGCACCGGGCCGCTTCCGACCGAACTCGACGGGGAGCTCGCGGAATACATCCGCGAGGAAGGCGGCGAATACGGGACCGTGACAGGACGGCCCCGGCGTGTGGGCTTTCTCGATATGCCGATGTTGCGAACCGCGGCCCGGGCGAACGGCTTCACGGGCATCGCGATCAACCATCTCGACGTCCTCGCCGGCCTCGAGGAACTCCAGGTCGGGCACGCCTACGAACTCGACGGCGAGCGTCGGGAGACGATGCCGGCGACGACCGAGCGGTGGGGGGACTGCGAACCCGTCTACCGGACCTTCGAGGGATGGCCGGAGGTGGATTGGCAGGCAGTTGCCGCCGACGGGTACGAGGCATTGCCGGCGGCCGCGAAAGAGTACGTGTCGTACATCGAATCGGAACTCGGGGTGCCGGCGGTGGCCCTCGGGCTGGGGCCGGCCCGCGAGACGGCGATCGTTCGCTCGGACCCCTGGGCGTAGGTGGACCGGTCCGGCAACCTTTTTTCCGCGCCCCTCATTGACGGACGTAGGTGATCACGGCGTGAACGAAGAACTCATGGATATCGTCTGTTGTCCGGTCGACAAGGCCGAACTCGAACTCGACGTCGAGAATCGGGACGGGGAAGAGATCATCGATGGATCGTTAACGTGCACGGAGTGTGGCGCGGTCTACCCCATCGAAGACGGCATTCCGAACCTGCTGCCACCGGACATGCAGGACGACGTTTCTGCCTGACGCTTTGCTCCCGATCTTACGGGGAAAGTCCTGCTTGAAGCGCTACGTTCGGCCACTCGGGAAGACTCCTGCCTGAACCTTTTTGCTGCTGGTCCGCATAGCCTTACTCGTGACGGACGTTACCGTCTCCCTCAATCGCGACGGGTTGAACACCGTAACGGCCGACGAGCGGACGGTAACGGTCACGCGAGTCCTTTCGATCGTCCTGGAGAATCACGGCAAACCCACCCACGTTCATCTCCACCTGGATGACGAACTAGCTACTATCGGAACGATCGAGGATCCACACTGGTTCATCCCGAAAGGCGAGTGGCGAGAGGTCGAATTGCAGGTGACTGAGGCGGCAACCGGGCATGGTCGTCTGCGGATCGAAGCCGGGTACGGGCAGGAACAGGAGCGGATCGACGTCGACGTAACCGCACCGGCGGACGCGGAGCCGGAACCAGTCGACTCGGGTCCGAGAGAGGGGACCGACCCGAACACAGAACCACCCGCGGAATCGGCGGACACAGTGGATACGCCTGGTATGCTGTCAGCCTTGGACAAAGAATCCCTTCGAGATCCGGTCGTTCTGGGGGCAAGCGCTACCTTCGTTTTCCTCCTCGTCGGCTTCCTGGCGGTCGCCCCGCTGGCCGCTTTGGGTACCGCGCTTGGAGCCGTCCTGGGAGGGGGCGCTGTCTGGGGCTATCAGCGGGACGTCGAGGAGACCGAAGCGGAATCGACCTGAGCGGAAACCGGAGACGCTAAATCGCCGGTGGGCAGGGCTACATACATGGCATCGATTGCCGCGAAGACCCGTCGGGCGATCGATCAGCGTCCCTCGCTTCGCCACGCGCTGCGGGCAGGGGTTCTCAATTATACGGCGGCTGCCAGGCTGCTCGAAATCGACGGCGATACGGGCGCCGTCGCGTCGGCGCTTCGGCGCTATGCGTCGGAACTGCCGCCGCTCGGGTCCCGTGATCACTCCATCCGGGTTCGGATGGAACGGGACGTCTCGCCGGAAGCGTTGACGCTCTTCGACACCCACCCGGGTGACGAGAACCTGACTGCTATCACGCTCGAGGGCACCCTCGACCCAACCGTGTTTGCCCGCGTGCTATCCTCGATTTCGGCCGGGGACGTGACCGTGAAGGGTGCCGGCCAGCTGGAGGACCAAGGCGTCGTGCTCGTTGCAGACGCCGACGCATCCAGGGCACTCCGCCTTGTCGAGGCCGCCATCGATTGAGGCGTCGTCGGCTGGTCACTCCCAGCAGTTATGTCCTTCCAACCGGGAGGGTCATGCAATGACGCTCACGTTGTGGAACACCCTCACCGGTGAGCGGGAACCGTTCGAGCCCGAGGATCCCGAGCAGGTCTTGCTTTACTTCTGTGGGCTGACGGTCTCGGACGACGCGCATCTCGGTCACGCGAGGGCGTGGGTCCAGGTCGACGTGATGCATCGTTGGCTCGAGGAACGCGGCTATTCGGTCCGCCACGTGGAGAACTTCACCGACGTCAACGAGAAGATCGTCGCCCGCGCCACCGAGGACGGCCCGGCCGGAGACGAGGCAGGCGTCGCCACCCACTACATTCGATCGATCATCGAGGACATGCGCGGGTTGAACCTCAAACGGGCGACGGTGTACCCACGGGTATCCGAACACATCCCGGAGATCATCGATCTCATCGAGCAGCTATTGGACCGCGATCACGCCTACGAGGCAAACGGCTCGGTCTACTTCGACGTGGATTCCTTCGGGGACTATGGCAAGCTATCGGGCCAGGACCTCGGAGAAATGGAGCCACAGGGCCCCGAGGACGAGCGGAGAGAGAAACGGTCCCCCCAGGATTTCGCCCTCTGGAAAGCCGGTCCCGTCGACCCCACTGCCATTGCGGAGCATCGAGACGAGGAGGCCACAGCTGTCGAACCCGGCGGCCAGACCTGGGAATCGCCGTGGGGTGACGGTCGTCCCGGGTGGCACATCGAGTGCTCGGCGATGAGCATGGCCCATCTCGACGAGTCCATCGACATTCACGTCGGCGGGCAGGACCTCGTTTTCCCCCACCACGAGAACGAAATCGCCCAGAGCGAGGCGGCCACGGGCAAGCAGTTCGCGACGTACTGGCTCCACGTCGACCTCTTGCAGACCGAGGGCGAGAAGATGTCGACGAGTCTCAAGAACTTCTTCACGGTCGAAAACGCTCTCGCGGAACTCGGGACGAATCCGGTTCGCATGTTCCTCCTTTCGGCGCAGTATCGCCAGACACAGACCTACTCCGAGGAGACGGTCGCGGAGGCGATCGAGCGCTGGGAGCGACTCGAACGTGCGTACGATCGAGCCGTCGAGGCCGTCGATTCGCCGGCCGCGTACGCGACCAGTGTGGACGAGGGACTCCGAACCCGAATCGAAGCGGAAACTGCGGCCTTCGAGACGGCCATGGACGACGATTTCAACACGCGGGAGGCATTGTCCGCGCTGTTCGAAATCGCCGGTGCCGTCAACGAACACGTCGATAGCTACGAAAAATACGATTACAAAGGCCTCCACCGCGCCATCGAAACGCTCGAACGGCTCGGCGGGGAGGTCCTCGGGTTCGTCTTCGACGAGGGCGAGCGGGACGGATCTGTCAGTCTGGCCGAAGAGCTGATCGAGGAACTGCTGTCGGTCAGGGAGCGGGAACGCGAGGCCGGCAACTACGAGATGGCCGACGCGATTCGTGACGAGCTCGAAGCGTTGGGGATCGAAGTGCAGGACACCGACGACGGCCCGAAATTCAGGCTCTAGTCCTACGGGAGCGCCAACGGGACGAAGAGGACGCCCATCAGGTGGACCCGCCGGCTGTCGAACCGGACTGGTATCGTGCCGACGACGGCAGCGACGCCGAGGACGACGACGCCGATCAGGCCGGTGAACACCCAGGTGAGCACGACGAGAAATCCACCAACACCCAGGGAGAGCCGACGATTGTCGACGCTCCCGACCAGTTGAAAATACCGGTCGCCGAGGACTGGGACGAGGACCACCGCCACGGCGGCTGCGATCAGGATCGACGCCAGCAAGAGCGGCAGGTTCGGTGGGAGCGAGGCGTTTTCGAAGGCCACGAGCACGCCTGTTCGTGGAGCGCCAAGCGTGATCAAGGCGTATAGCGCGAAAACGGTGTTGGCTGTGTTGACACCGCTGACGGTGACGATGAAACCTCTGTCCCCGGCGTCGCCGGGGAGGCCGATGAACGCGATGACGGCTGCGACCGCGGCAGAGACGCCTGGAATGTAGGCCACGACGGCGCCAGCACTGGCACCCAGAAGGCTCCAACCACCGAGGGTGTGCGGGTCCGTCGCGAGTGATGTGCCGGCCTGGGGCGGAATACCGCCCCCGCGTGCCGCGAGGACCAAAATCGGGACGCCGAACAGGCCGGAGAGCAGTGGGAGCAACATATCGCCGCCCGGGAGCAACCCACCGGTCTCCAGGTCGAGGGTCAGCACGCCGAGCGTGCCGCTTGCCGCGACCGCGAGGAACCCCCCGAGCCGGGCCCGATTCGATCGCTCGGTGAGGATCAGCACCGTCGCGACCAGCGCGAGGACGACGGCGAGATGGTCGATCAGGACTGGGGTGACCCGTGTCATCGCGAGCGTGAACGGAACGCCGAACACGACCGCGGTCAGGATAGCGCCGCCGCTACCCAGGGCCGAGAGCCGCAGGGCTTCTCGCCCACGGCCGCCGAGGACGAGCCGGTGGCCGGGAAGGGCCGAGACGGCCAGTGCCGCGTCGGGCACCCCGATCGCCAGGGTGGGCACGATATCGAGAAAGGAATGAACGACGCCGGCAGCTAACAGTGCTGCGCCAACGAGATGCGGTTCAGCCGGGATCGACGGGGCGATGGACGCGAGGAGGATTGCGAGGGTGTTCACATGGAGTCCGGGCGTGATCCCACTCATCGTGCCCAGGGCGATGCCGGCGCCGATGAACCCGAGGGCAAGCACCCCGCCTGCTGGATTCGAGACGAATCTGGCCCCGGCGAGTTCCATCGCGGCGAAGTGGTCCGGTTGTCCTTTGTAAACCCTCGGCCGAGTGGCCCGCAGATTTGGGTGGGCGACGGAAGTCCTAAGGTGGGCCTCCACGTTCTCGCCACTGTGTGATAATCGGCATCGATACGGGTGGGACGAACGTCGACGGTGTCGTCCTCGAGTCCTCGCGGATCTGTGGGACGGCGAAAGTCCCGAACACCGAAACCCGGGCGAGCATCGAGGAGGTCATCGAAGCCCTTCGGGAGTCGTGTGACCGGTTCGACGTCGATCGGGTCGTCGTGGCGACGACACTGGTGGTCAACGCCGCCGTCCAGGACCGACTCCCGCCGTGTACAAACGTTGTTATCCCTGGGCCCGGATTGGCGCCAAAATGGAGCTTCTACGGGACGGAAAATCAGGTCGCAGCGGGGGCAATCGACCACCGCGGTCGGGTGACCGAGCCGCTTTCCTACGAGGAAACGCCAACCTACGACGTCAGGGCCGTGACGGCGAAGTTCGCCGACCGCAATCCCGATCTCGAACGGGAGCTCGTCGAGGGTTTTGACTCGGAGCCCCAGGCCGTCGCGCAAGGGAACGAATCGGGTGCTGGGCTCACGTTCCCCGAACGAGCGGCAACGACGGTGGCCAATGCGCGGGCCAAGCCGGTCTTTTCCGCCTACGAACGGGCTGTCGAGCAGGCGATCGCGGCCGCGGGATTGGACGCGCCGGTCTACTATCTCAAAGGGGACGGTGCCATGCTTGGGAGCGACGCGATGCGAACGACCCCGGCCCACACGGTCCGGAGTGGGTCGGCGGCGAGTGCCCTCGGCCTCGTCGCGCTGACGGGCCTGGACGACGGCATCGCGGTGGATATCGGCGGGACGACGACCGACGTCAGCCGAATCGCGGATGGGTTCCCGGATACGGAGCAAAACGTCTCCGAAGGCGAACTGGAAACGGCCTACGAGGGTGTCACAGCGACGAGCCTTCCGATCGGTGGGGACACCCGCATCGAACCGTCGGCGGATGGGTTCGAACTCGCCGACGAACGGATGGGTGATGCGGCTGCGCTGGGTGGGGACATACCGACGTTGACGGACGCCCTGCACGTACTGGGAATCTTCGAAGCCGGGAGCGTCGAGGACGCCCGCGCGGCACTGTCCTCACTGGGCGGTGATCCCGACGAAATCGCCGACACCGTTCTCGCCGAATTCGAAGCCCGCGTCGGCGAAGCGATCGACCGGGTTCAGGTACAAGACGCCTCGACGATTGCCGTTGGTGGCACGTTGGCCCCGATTCTCGGGCCTCGGCTGGGTGAGACACTATCGGTCGTCGATGGCGTGAAAATCCCGGGCTACGCGGACGTTGCTGGGGCCGTTGGCTGTGGTGTCGCCCGGGTGAGCGTGGAGACGGCTGTTCACATCGACAGTCATCGTGGGTTCAAAACGATCACTGCGGTCGGTTCCGAACAGGAGGATACGGTCGAAACCGGGCGTCAGTTCTCGGATACGGAGGTGAGGGAACTCGTCGCCGCGGCCGCTCAAGAGGCTGCGATGGCTGCGGGTGGTGAACCGAACAAACCGGTACAGATTCAGGCCACTGACGGCTTCAGCGTCGTCGAACGCGGGACAGTCGTGGGCCAAATTATCAACGCCAGGGCCAGGGTGGCGCCGGGTATCGAACGCTGGTTCGAGGAGGGCGACCAATGACGATGGGACTCATCTATCACGACGCGTATTTGCGCCACGAGCACACGCCGACCCATCCCGAACGCCGCGAGCGCTTGCAGTACACAATGGACCAGTTGCGCGAGGAGGGTGTCCTCGCGGATCCAGCGGTCGAACGGTTGAATCCCTTCGAAGTCACTGACGAACAGATCACGCGGGTCCATACGGAGGCCTACGTCGATCGCCTGCGTTCGATGTCCGCATCAGGTAGTGGGCGTTTGAGCGCCGACACCCACATTTCGGAACACACCTGGGCGACAGCCAAACTGGCAGCCGGCGGCGTCTTGCGCGGGCTGGAAGCCGTCGAGGCCGGGGAAGTCGATTCGGCGTTTGTCATGTCCCGGCCGGGAGGCCATCACGCGTTTGCCGACGACGGTCACGGCTTCTGCTATTTGAACAACACGGCGGTGGCGATCCGGCACCTGCAGGCGACGACCGACGTCGACCGGGTGCTGATCTGGGACTGGGATGCCCATCACGGGGACGGGACTCAGTCGATTTTCTACGACGACAGTTCCGTCCTCGTGATGTCGACCCATCAGGACGGTCGAACGCTGTTCCCCGGAACCGGCCGTGTGGACGAAACCGGGTCGGGCGATGGGGAGGGGTTCAACGTCAACGTGCCATTGCCGCCCAAGACGACTGACGAAGCCTACCAGCAAGTTGTCACCGAGGTCTTCGAACCGATTGCGGCGCAGTTCGATCCCGATCTGCTCTTCGTCGAGGCCGGTCAGGACAACCATTTCACGGATCCGATCACCGATCTCGGGGTGACAGCCCAGGGATATGTCTCATTGATGGAAGCCGCCGTGAACGTGGCCGAGCGGTTCACTGGCGGTGATATCGTCGCCTCCCTGGCCGGTGGCTACGGCATCGAAGGGGGGCTACCCTACACGAACCTGGCCGTCATTGCGACGTTACTCGATTACGAGACCGAATACATCCACGAACCCGCAATCTACGAACCGCCGACCGAAAGCCCCGACATATCGGATGTTATCGACAACGTCCGACAGGTTCAGGGCGAATACTGGGACCTCCCCTGAAGGTCGGGGGCGGGGGAATCTCCTGAGGATTGAGACCTCCTCGGAGGACCGAGATTTCCCCGGAGGGTTGGGAACTCTTGGGAGTACCGGGAACCCCTACTGGTTTGGGACAAGCGGTTTGAAAGAAGGCAGATAAATTTCGGTGTCGGTTGAGAAACCGGCAGTGGCCGGTGTTTCCCCCTTCACCCGGCCGCCTCCCCCACCTGGATGGTTAGGTTCCGTCTTGGTGGCTTTTGAGATGGGCGACGTGTCGATTCGTGAGTTCGGCGAGCCGTCTGGCCCACCCCTCCTGGTCGGGCGTTTCCCCGTCGGAATCGGTGGCTGAGGCCAGTTTATCGAGGGCTTGATACAGGTCGACACCGATCGTGTCAGCGGCGAAGCCGTCTTCGATAAGCGTCTGTGTGGGCGTGGCATTCGAATCGACCGCCAGCGACGCTCCGAGGTGGCCAACCCAAAATGCAAGTAACGCGTCGGCGGCAGACGTGGCTGCCCCGTCATCGAGGGCCTTCTCGATCTCATCGGTCAACTCGGTTAGTGCTTCGAGCTGCGTGTCCTCAAGTGAATCGTGATCCTGGGTTGCGACGGCCGAACCGAGCGTTCGAACGGTCTCCGTGTCGGGGACCTGTGAGGTCATACGGGGCATACTCGGCCGACCTACTAAGGGATACGGTCACAGGGCCAAAATCCCGGCCTGGGGGCCGGGGCAGCTCGCTGGTGGTAACACGTCGGTCCGGTAGAGCGGGCGGGGGAGCCCAACTCGTCGACCGACACATAATATATGCTTTCTGAAAGTAAATAGTGTAAGATTACCGCGAAAATTGCATCTTCGGCTCGGTCGCCGGTACTATTGGCAGGTATCCTTTCGAAGAGGCACCGGCGAGTGTTAACCCGCCGCAAACCGCCTGACGGTAGCGGGATCACAATCTTTACTTAGGCACTCCTAAAATATACAGGTCAGCCGAAGGCCATGAGAGCCCGGTCGAATCACCTGTGTCGGCTGCCACGCCGACAAACGAAACGAAGGATAGCCACCGATCCGCTTCCCGAGTGGTCAGGCTGTCACACCGTTTCGAACAACTGGCAGCGCGTGACAGCGAGTCAACCTCCGGGATGGACAGAGGGGCAACCCCGAGGAAAGGACCGAACCGCGGACGATCGCCTCACACGATGACAGACACACCAGTCCTCCTCATGGGCCATCCGAACGTGGGGAAAAGTGCCCTATTCAACCGGCTTTCGGGCGCGGATATCACCGAATCGAATTACCCCGGGACGACAGTCGATTACACGGAGAGCAGGGTCGCTGTAGAGGGCACTGAACGGCCGATCATCGACGTGCCGGGCACGTTTTCCCTAGATCCGAAAGACAGCGCGGAATCTGTCGCGGTCGATCTGCTCGATGCCCATCCAGACGCGACAGTCATCACCGTGCTTGATGCCACGCGGATTGAACGGGGGCTCAACCTGGCCCTGGAGATCCTCGATCGCGGCTACGAACTCGTGGTCGCGTTGAACATGTTTGATGAGGCGCGGGCCCGGAACATCGACGTCGACGTCGAGGGCCTGGAGCGGATCCTCGGGGTGCCAGTGGTGCCCACAGTCGCGACGGAAGGCACGGGCGTCAAGGAGCTGACGGAGCGACTTGATGGCGGGCGGACCGGCGCTATCGAGGCCATTGCGTCGGCCGTTGATTTCGACGGTGAACCCGATGTCGAGTCCGCGGCACGCTGGGATCTGGTCGATGCCGTTGTCGATCGCACGGTCGAATACGGGGACACCGAAGCTTCGCTTCCCGAAATCATCGGAACCCTGACGGTCAAACCGAAGACCGGGCTCCCGTTCGCGTTGGCAGCGCTCTATGGCATGTGGGCCTTTTTCAGCGCCGTGGCCGGGTTTTTCACGGATGGTTATTTCGTTCCGCTTTTCGACAACCACTGGCTTCCGTGGTTGCAGCAAGTTTTCCCGTTCGAAGGGACCTGGTTTTACTTCATCCTGGTCGGTGATCCAGCGGCGACGAACAGTTTCGAGGCCTTTGGCATGCTCACGAGTGGCCTCTTCGTCGCGATCGGCGTCGTGCTCCCCGCGGTCTTTGCTCTGTACCTCGTACTGGCGATCCTGGAAGATTCCGGCTACATGGCCCGATTAGCTGTGCTGCTGGATGCCGTCTTTCACAAGATCGGCTTGCATGGGTTCGCCATCGTCCCGATGGTCCTCTCCTTTGGCTGTAACGTGCCAGGCGTCGCGGCGACCCGCTCTTTCGAGACGGAAAAACAGCGCTTTGTCATGATGACCCTCCTTTCGGTGTTCATCCCGTGTGGTGCGCAGTTGGCCGTGATGCTTTCGCTCATCCCGGAATACACCGGTTTCATCGTGTTGTACCTCCTGGCTGGCTTCTTCGTGTTCGGGGCGGTCCTCGACAAACTCGTCCCGGGCTCCTCGCCGGAGCTCATCGTTGACGTCCCACCCTTGCGAGAGCCCCGCATCGGGAATATTTCGACCAAACTCACGCTTCGAACTCGCGAATTCCTCAAAACGGCCGTGCCGTTTGTGCTCCTGGGCGTAGGCGTCATCAACGTCCTTTACGTGGGTGGCGCGATCGACTGGCTCGCTTTTACCCTCGAACCGGTCCTCTCTGGCTGGTTCGGGGTTCCCTCGGACACGATTCCGGCCCTCGTGGCTGGTTTCATGCGTAAGGACCTCGCTGTCGCCCAGTTGAGTGCGATCTCGATGACGCCGTTCCAGACGGTAATGTCCGTGATCATGGTGAGCATCTACTTCCCGTGTCTGGCAACCTTCGCGATGCTGATCCAGGAGGGCCGAAAGAGTGGTGGCGCAATCAGAATGCTCGGTGGTGCACTGGCGACCCTCGCGGTCGCCCTGTTCGTCTGGGGTGGCCTCTTCCACCTCGGCGGGATCCTCGTGGGGGTGGCCTGAATGGGTCAGTTCGAGCGGCCGTATTTCATGGCAGTTGGCGCTCTGCTAACCCTCGCAGGCGCGCTCTCGCTGTTCATGGGTTTCACTGGCGGGGAAATACAGGTGGGCGCGCTCGCCATCTCCGGGCCGTACTCCATCTGGCGTGGTGCTGTGTTGCTTCCGGCAGGCTTCTTCTTCCTCAGTGGGACAAACGGTGGGATAACGGACCGTGAAGACGAGGCCTTGATCTTCATGGGCAGTGTCATGATCTGGATCGTGGGCGGTACTGAGGTGCTCGGAATCCTCCTCGCGGCGATTCCCGGCAGTCCGGATGTCTGGCTCGCCAGCGTGCCCACGTTCCTCGCGGGTGTCTCGCCGCCGTATCCGCCATCCGTCCTTGCCATCCTGCTCACCCTTCCGGCCTACCGCTATGCGGCGGATGATTTTCGGACGATGCTCCACCGGTTGTTCGGGAGCCGGTAAGAATCGGCCTTTTTTCAGGTCTCGCTGGGACAACGCGGTTCAAGGGGCTTGGTCACTAATTCAGGTATATGTCACCACCGCCCGCTGAAGCCGCGATTCCAGACCTCTCCGAGACGACTGCCATCGTGACGGGTGCGAACAGTGGGATTGGGTATGAAGCGACCCGTCTCCTTGCCGGAAACGGGGCCGAGGTCATCATGGCGGTGCGAAACCTGGAGCGGGGCGAGGCCGCGGCGGAGACGATTCGCGAAGATCTTGATGGGGCCCTTGCCGTTCGAGAACTGGATCTCGCATCGCTCGATTCGATCGCCAGCTTCGCCGAATCCATCCGCGACGAGCGATCGGCCCTCGATTTGCTCATCAACAACGCCGGTGTGATGGCGATCCCCCGCAGCGAAACTGAGGACGGCTTCGAGACGCAGTTCGGGGTCAACCACCTCGGACACTTCGCCCTGACAGCGCAACTTTTCCCGTTGCTCGAAGCGAGCGAGGGGGAAGGTCGGATCATCACCCAATCGAGTGGCATGCACGAGCGTGGGGACATCGATTTCGCGGACCTGCATCACGAGACAGCCTACGGCAAATGGGACGCCTACGCACAAAGCAAACTCGCGAACGTGCTCTTTGCCTTCGAACTCGATCGCCGGCTGGAAGGTGCCGGTGTGGAGGACGTCCTGAGTGTCGCGACACATCCAGGCTATGCCGATACGAACTTGCAGCGACGCGGTCCCCAATTGGCGGGCTCCACGCTCAGATTGTATCTAATGAAGCTCGCGAACACGTTCTTCGCCCAGTCAGCCAGGGCGGGGGCGTGGCCGCTGCTGTACGCGGCGACCGATCCATCGATCGAGGGCGGGGAGTACGTTGGTCCGACCGGGTTCCTGAACATGCGGGGAGACCCAGGGGTCCAATCAGCAAGCGACCGAGCATACGACACGGCGCGGGCCGAACGGCTCTGGACGATTTCGGCATCGGAGACTGGTGTGGCGTTCGAACTTCAGTAGGCGGCTTTGCCACAGAACCCCGTCGAAGTGACGGGTTACTGCTGCTCAACCGCAACAGCCACTTCGTTTCGGCGCATGAACGGCGGGGTCCAGGGATCGTTGTACCGGAACAGGACGGGTTCGTCGATAGGGGTGTACTCACTGCGTTCCAGTGTCTCGAGTAACGTGTCCGTATAGGCCTCCATTCGCCAATTTGGGGCGTACCAGGAGAAGGAAATTACAGCCAGTATCCGAGTGGGTGCCTCGCGAAGGTTGACGTCAGCATCAGTCGGTTGTGGGGCGGATGCCAGGTCGAATTCGGGAGGCAGATAGAACCCCATTTTGGTCAGGTCGCCTGTATCGCTTGTCGAGGAGGCGACAGGGGCCGTCATCGAAATCGACGTGCCACTCGTCGTCTGGACTGGCGCTGTCATCGAGATATCCCGTCTCCCTTCGTTCGATCCGCTGATGTAATCGAAGAGCCGTCGGAAGGCCGTCATCTGGTCCCGGGCGGTCGTTTCGGCGACGACCGCCGCCGGGTAGCGCCGAATTTCGACCGCATCGATCCGGTCCTCGATCTCGTATGGGACCCGTTCGGCCGATCGCTTCGTATAGAGCCCCCAGCCGATCCAGGCGCCAAGCAGGCCACCGCCGATCAGGGCAGCTTTCGTGAGCGTTCGCATACGATGGCTACGAGCCATAAACATATCAACACGTCCCTCGGACCGATCGCGTATTGGCAAACCCTAAGAGACTGCATAGATTGGACGGTCATATGCGACGATCTGAACTCTTCGTCCCGACCTCGAAAGAGGCCGAATCGAGCGCCCAGGTCAGGAGCGCCGAACTCGCGCTCCGGAGCGGGCTCGTCGACCACGCCGGGGCCGGCATCTTCAATTACTCGCCGACCGGCGAACGGGTCCGGAACAACATCGCCGACATCATTCGCCATCATATGAACGACATCGGCGCCCAGGAGGTTTCGATGCCGGGCCTGCAGTACGCAGAAATCTGGCGAAAGAGCGGTCGCTGGGACGAGTTCGAGGGGGAACTGTTCTCCTTCCAGAACCGCGAAGGCAAGGACATGTGTCTCGCGACGACCCACGAGGAGCCCATGGCCGATCTCGTGCGCGAGCGCGTTCGATCGAAGAAGAACATGCCACTCGTCCTGTACCAGATCGGGGAGAAATACCGGGACGACCACCCCCGCAACGGCTTGCTCCGGGCCAAGCAGTTCACGATGAAAGATGCCTACTCCTTCACGACGGACGAGGAGGCTCTCGACGAGATTTATCAGGAAATGCGGGCGGCCTACATCGAGATATTCGACGAACTTGGCGTTGAATACGCCATCGTCGACGCTGACCCGAGTTCGATGGGCGGCACCGCCTCGGAGGAGTTCCAGGCGCCAGCCGAGGTCGGCTCCGACGAGATGGCCTACTGTCCGGCCGATGACTGTCACTTCGGGACCCTCGATTTCGACCGGACCGACTGTCCGGAGTGTGGCACCGAACTCGTGGAAGGCAACTCGATCGAACTCGGCCACATCTTCAAACTGGGCACTCGCTACAGCGATCCCCTGGATCTTACCTTCGACACCGAGACCGGCCAGGAGCAGGTCATCATGGGCTCGTACGGCATCGGTGTCAGTCGGATGATCCCCGCGTTGATCGAACAGCGCAACGACGAGAACGGCATCATCTGGCCGGACGCCGTCGCCCCGTTCTCCCTTAGCGTCGTGCCACTCAACGAGAACGAGGAAATCATCGAGATGGCCGAAGAGATCCACGAACGAGTGGGGCCGCGTGACGTGCTTTACTTCGACGGCGACACGGCGATCGGCGAGAAGTTCGCCGAATCCGATCTCATCGGTGTCCCGGCGAAGGTGATCCTGGGGAACACGTTCCTCGAGGACGGCGAACTCGAAGTCGAGTTCCGCGACGGCGGCCGGGAGTTCTACGAACCAGCGGAATTCTTCGAGACCTACGCCTGAACAAGCCCCACTCGAATGGCGTCCCCGTCGATTCTCGCGGTCGGTAGCGCGGTTCTGGATCGGGTGTACACCCTCTCGAACCTGCCCGAACCGGACGGTGGCGCCTTCGTCCGGGAGTACGCGGAGCGCGGTGGCGGGGTGGCTGCGAACGTCGCTTGCGGACTCGCGGCACTGGACTACGACGTCGGCCTCGTTTCCCGCGTTGGGGACGACGAGGCCGGCCAAACGGTCCTGGACTCCCTCCAGCCGTGGGACGTCGAAACCACTGGGGTCCACCGCGGAGCGGATCCGACTTCTTATACCCTCATTCTCCGGGGCCCTGCTGGCAGACGCATGATCGTCGCGGGCGGACAGAGTGTGCCGAATCTCAGACTGACAGCCGACGATCGGGAACGGCTTGGATCCGCTCGCTGTGTGTTCACGAGTGCGTATGCCCCGGAACCCGTGACGTCGGAACTGGTGTCAATGGGACGCGATGGCGAGATATCGTGCTTGACGTTCGATCTCGCCGGCCCGCTTGCCGAACTCGAGGATCGTGGGACAACACCGGCCACCATCGACCGGGCCGCGGCAGTCGCTGATCTGTTCGTGACGAATCGCGTGGCCGCCGAATCGTATCTGGGTACCGGCCCGGAGAAAACAGCGGATCGGATCCGTGAAACCGGCGCTGACAGGGTCGCAGTCACGATGGGAGCCGATGGGGCTATGCTCGCAGCAACTGATCGAGCTCCGTTTCACGTTTCAGCTCCGGAAACCGACGTCATCGACACGACCGGTGCTGGTGATCAGTTCAGTGCGGCACTGCTCCACGCGTGGGTGCTTGAGGGTCGATCGCCCCAGATCGCGGGCCACATCGCTGCCTCAGCAGCCGCGCGAAACTGCACGGCACACGGCCCCCGTGGATCATTGGCCACCAGGGAAACGCTCCCGGACTGATTCACTCGTCGGCTGCTTCGACCAGTGCGCTGACTCGCTCTTCGGCGACGGGAGCTGTCGTCTGACTGCTTTCTTTGAGTGCAGTTCCCACGATGACCCCGTCGGCGACGCCGAGTGTTTCCGAGACGGTTGCTGGCGTGACGCCACTGCCGAGGAAGACGGGAACGTCGGCTCCGATTTCGTCACGGATCGCGACGGCAGCCTCGAGATGTCCTGACGCCGTTTCGCGTCCGGTCCCGGGGCCGCTGACGATAATGCCATCAGCACGACCTCGTTCGACGACTTCGGCGATTTCCTCGCGTAACGGTCGATCGGTGATCGCTGCGGAATGTTTGACCGCGACGTCTGCCAAAATCGCGACGTCCGCGTCCAGCCGGTCCCGAAGTCGGACGGTTTCGGCTGCGGTCCCGGTCACTGGTCCCTGGTCGGTCAGTCGCTGGCCTGTGTGGACGTTCACTCGGATGAAGGAGGCGCCGACGGCTGCGGCGATCGACATGGCGGCCTCGGCGTCGTTTCGCAACACGTTCACCCCGATCGGGAGCTCGGTCACGGTCCTGAGATCCTCGATCAGCGCGGTCATCGACGCGACGACGTGTTTGGGCACGTCATCGGCGTAAAACGGCGCATCGCCGAAGTTTTCGACCAGGAGCGCATCGACACCCCCTGCTTCGAGTCGGCGGGCGTCCCGGTGCATGGCTTCTCGAATCGCTGCTCGGTCACCGTCGAATCCTGGGGCTCCTGGCAGGCTATCGAGATGGACCATGCCGACGATCGGCTTGCCGGCCGAAAACCCTGGTGGCAGCCGTGAATCTTCGCCTTCAACCGTGCCGTGCTGATTGGCTTCGTCACTGGCCCCTGTCATACGCACTGTGACCCATTGGATCTACAAAATAGGTGGGATACAGGTCAGTCGCCGGCCTGCTGGGCCTGGAGTAGGTATTCCTGTCCCGTCGATGTGACCATGTAACTTCTCGGCCCCTGAATGTCTCCCATCGGGCAGGATTCCGACATCGGACACGCCGAGCAGCTCTCTCCTTCGCAGCCGAACTCCTTGAGATGTCCCTCCCGGAGCATGGATTCGATCATGCCGCGGACGACGTCGTCACGCAAATCCAGTTCCTCACGGACCGTTTCGACTGGTTCACCCCGACTTAACCGGCGCAGAACAGAGCGGTACCGACTCATACTATGCGAGTTGTTACTCGAGCGAAACCGTGATTTTGCGGGCGTACTCGCGGCTCAGCGAGGTCATCGACCGACCCACGCTAACGACGACTGGGCCGTCGAGGGGTTGTTTGGTATGAAATTCGAGACGACGACCTGGGCGGACGCCCATGGAGGTGACTTGGTGGCGAATCCCCTCGCCGATGGTCTGGATCGTCCCGGCCTCGCCTGCCTCCATGTCGGCCACTGCCGTCCGCGACGAACCGGAATCGGTCATATCAGCATTTTTCGACCCTGAACGGCTTGATTTGGAGGTAACACCCATGATTCGGTCCGCCTAATTTAGGCATTACTAACTGAGCCCTGGGATCGTATAAAAGTAGCGGGTCATCTCCCGTTTTGAGAACCGGGAAACGGGTTTCACCCCACCGAAACGTTGACCGGATTCTCCGAGATGTGCATATAGGTGAGGAAGTACCCCGACGAAGCGTTGTAATCGATGTATCCAGTGGACAGTTCCTCCGAGACAGACCCCGCGGCCGAATTCGGGTTGGCGTTATTCGCATCATTGACCGTCAAATCGACCGTCGGGCCGAGAAGCGCCAGGTAGTGGTTGATAATGAATTTGATTTGCTCTTCATCATTCGTGGCGTAGGAGACCGGTTCTTTTGGGATATCGTGGCCGTCGAGTGTCGGATTCGACTGGAACGTATCGGTACTGAAATCGCATTTTTTGGTCGCCTTCGGTTCGTCCTGGTAGGTCGCGTTCGCTGTCGACGTCAAATCGAGTACGAGACGGATGTCTTCTTTGTCACCATCGTCGTTCCAGTCTTCGTCCACGGAGTTTTCCATCTCGAAGACGAAGGTGTCGGTGTACCACGTGTGATATGTGGTCCCATTGGGCGAGTAATAGATCGCTGTTGAAGCTGGATCGTCGTGTGTTGGGTTTCCGTTATTTGTGACCCGGATCGCGAACTCCTGGTTTCCCGACTCGGTGCAAAGCGCCCAGTCCAGGTTGCTGAAATCGGCGTTGTCTTCGTTATCATCGAACAGGGTCAGCTCGAACGAATCGATCTGATGGGCCTGGAGGCCCTGCAGGGTCATGTCGTTGCCATCGAGGGGCATGTCGAAATCGCCGTCAATTGCTGGGGCAACCAGCTGAATCGAGGCGGTTTTGTTCCCGTCGAACACGGTTACTTTTCCGTCAGATCGCGTTTCGAAGAAGCGCCCCCAGGCTTCGTAGTACTCGCTATGAACCGTTACGGTTACGATACCTGATTCGACGGGGTTTTTCCTCGTCTCGTTCGGATACACGGCGATGTCAGTTCCCGGGTCAGTGACCGTCAGGCGCGAGTCCCCTGTTACGGTCTCGTCCCCTTGCATACGGACGACAGGAAGGGTCAATGTCGATCCACGATACCGGAATTCGGGCGGCGAGAGCATGACACTCCCGCCGGGGTCCTGTCTCCAGACGCCACCGCCCTGATATCCGATTTCCGTGGTCTCGCCGCGATACGTGACGACGCCGAGGGACTCGTTGTAAACGGTGGTCGTCGTGTTAGCCGTGACGTTTTCGTGGACCACCCGAATCCAGCCAGCCGCGCCATCGACGCTGTAGGTTCCTTGCTGGCCGACCCCGAGACTGACCTGCTGGTTGTCGCTGTCACCGAGGGCGACCATCGAGGCCCGGGAATCGAACTGGCTCATCGCGTTTTCCGCGTTCTGGGCCCCGATGTTCTGCTGGGTCACGTCCAGGCTCGCGCCGCCGAAAGAGGCGATCGCGCCCACGCTAATCAGGGTAAATCCGAGAATGAGGGCGAATCCGAGCGTTTCGCTCTGGCCACGCCGGCCGTCCATGCTTGCATATTCGGGCCCGCGGGAAAGAACCTGCCGGCTCGTCAGAACAGCCCGATGATGATCGAGGCGATCCATCCGGTGAACGTCTCCCAGACCGAGACATCGAAGAAGACCGAAAGCAGGGTGTCCACCCCGAAGAACGCGAAAAAGAAGGCCCCGACGTGGTGGGCCAGGCGGACGTCGAAGTTCTTCGCAAATCGGTGGAAGAAAAACGCGTTGAGCATGCTCACTGGGATGATCGCCGCCATTTCACCGAACCAGATCGCCGGATGGGCACCGTACTGGGCGGCGAGACCGATCGTGACCAGCTGGGTCTTGTCACCGAACTCCCCCGCAGCCATCATCGCGAAAATCGGCAGGAACCCGCCCAGTTTGTTCGGCACGTCATACCCCAGGATCGACACGTCGAGGCCTTTTGCGGCCTCGAGATCCGCCTGGGGCTCGCCGGACGCTGGCGTCGATCGGTAGAGCAGCACCGCGAAGAGCAAAAATAATCCGGCGGTAAAGAGGTCGAGATATATCGTCGGGAGGGCTCCTTTCAGGGCGTTTCCCAAGATCAGTTCGAGAGCCGTCCAGCCCGCAAACGCGGCCCCTGCAGCGCCCACGACGATCCAGGGGTTGTACCGGGTCGAGAGCCCCGCGATGATGAATTGGACCTTCTCACCTGGCAGGACCGCCAATTGTGCGGTCAACGCGACGACGAAGATCTCGAGGCCGCTCGTCATGCTTCCTGGCTCCGGGTCGTTGTGTCGTCGGTTCCGGCCTCGATCGAGCGAACGCGGATGGCCCTCGCCGTGTCGGCCGGAAGATGCCTGATCGTTCCGTCGATTTCGACGCGGTAGACTGCAAGGGGCGTCACCTCCCGAAGGACGAGTTCCGTCCCCGGTTCAAGGCCGATCGTCGCGAGGTGGGCGAGCCGGTCCGGATCGTCATCACGGACCCGACAGACGAGAACCCGATGTCCCGGGTCCGTCTCGACCAGCGGGACCGTTTCGTCCTGTACCGGTTCGAGATCCTGGTCCGGAATCGGGTCCCCATGTGGATCTGTCTGCGGGTGATCAAGTGCGTCGGCCACTCGTCGCTCGAACTCCTCGCTGATGTGGTGTTCGAGCACTTCGGCTTCCTCGTGGACTTCCGACCATTCGTAATCGAGGTGTTCGGCGAGATACGCTTCGAGGAGCCGATGATGGCGAAGGATCTCCAGCGCGACGGTCTCGCCTTCTGGGGTCAACTCCACCCCCGCGTACTTTTCGCGCTCGATTAGTCCACGCTCTTCTAAGGTTTCCATCATGCTCGTCACGGTCGGGGCGGTGACGTCGAGGCGCTCGGCGATCGCAGAGGGCGGTATCGGCGGCTCCTCGGTTTCCTGGAGCCTGAAAACCGCCTTGAGGTAGTCCTCCATGACGTCACTGAGCATTCGACATCTGGATTAGAACCATCTAATAAATAAGTATGGCGACTCGAACAAACGCGTGAGGGAACCTTGATACCGATGCCGACCCAGCACCCGCTATGGAGCGAAGTGAAACCGACCAGGGCATCGTCGTCCTGCTGGAACCGGGCGAGAACGTCCTCGAGGCCCTTTCAACTGTGCGAGAAGAGGCAGGTGTCACAGGCGGATTTTTCACCGGCATCGGGGCTGTTGACCGAGTGACACTGGGCCATTACGATACCGAAAGCGAGGCATATACCGAAGAAACCTTCGAGGGGCAATTCGAGGTGACCGCGTTCAGCGGGAATATCGGCCCCGACAAAATTCACGCCCACATTCAGGTGGCAGACCGTGATTTTTCCACGCTCGGTGGCCACTGCTCGGGGGCACGGGTATCCGGGACCTTCGAGATCCTGATCGTGCCAAGCGGGGAAACCTTAGCGCACAAACCAGACGAGCGGACCGGGCTCGACGTCTTCGACCTGTCGACCTGATCAGCCGGTGTTTTTCATCCCGGCTGCGATGCCTTTGACCGTCAGCCGCAGCGTCCGTTCCTCCTGGGGGGTCCGATGAGAACGGGAGAGCAGCTCCACCTGCAGGAAATTAAGGGGGTCAACGTAGGGGTTCCGGCGATCGAGGCTCTCGCGCAGCCAGGATCGATCGACCAGGTCCTCTCGAGGGATGATCTTCAGGACACTTTGCTTCGAGCGCTCGTATTCGCCCTCGATCGTGGGGAAAATACGATCCCGAAGGTCCGAGTCGGCCAGATCCGCGTACTCGCTGGCAATTTCCATCTCCGTTCGGGCGAGGGATAGCGCGGCGTTATCGAGCATCGTCTGGAAGAACGGCCACGATTCGTACATCGCTTGCAGCCGTTCCAGCCCGTCATCGGTGTCTTCCAGGTAGGTTTCGATGGCCGTCCCGATCCCGAACCATCCTGGGATGATTGCGCGGGATTGGGTCCAGGCGAACACCCAGGGGATCGCCCGCAGGTCCTCGACGTTCCGTTCGTCCGAGCGCGAAGCGGGTCTGGAACCGAGGTTGAGCCCCTCGATCGTGGTGATCGGAGTCGTCTGTTCGAAGTAACTGACGAAGCCGTCGGTTTCGAGGAGTGACCGGTAGCGATGGCGGGCGGTCGTCGCCATCTCGTCCATCGCCTCGACCCACGGTTCCGGCAGCGGCGAGTTCGGCTCGCTCAGATTCGCGTGGCGGGCCCGAATTTGGGCGTTGAGCATCTGGCCCATTTCCCGTCGCGCGATGCGCGTATTCCCGTATTTCTCCGAGATAGCCTCCCCCTGTTGGGTGAACTTGACCTCTCCTGTGACCGTCTGTTTCGGGAGGGCAAGCAACGCGTCGTTCATCGGGCCGCCGCCGCGGGAAATCGTGCCGCCGCGACCGTGGAACAGCAGCAGTTCGACCCCGAAATCGTCCGTGATGTTCGCGAGCCGTCGCTGGGCCCGATCCAGCTCCCAATTCGCGGCGAGATAGCCGTTTTCCTTGTTCGAGTCCGAGTAGCCAAGCATGATCTCCTGGGTCTCTCCCCGGGCGGCAAGGGAGTCCCCATAGGCCTCGTTCTCGAACAGCGTCCCCATGATCTCCCGGGCGTTCGAGAGCGCGGATTCGGTTTCCAGCAACGGGACGATGTCGAGCCCGGAGTAGCCGGGCAGATCGACCACGCCGGCCTGATCTGCCAAAAACAGGACTTCGAGGACGTGGCTCGGCTCCTCCGTCATGCTGATACAGTACGTGTCGATGCTGTCCGGCCCGTATTCGTCGTGCCAGGATGCCAACCGGTCGAACCGTTCCAGGACGACGGCGGTCTCCTCGCTGAATCCATCTCGGTCATCGAGATCCAGGACGGGTTGTTCGCTCCGAATGGCTTCGGTGAGGAAGCGTTGCCGTTCGGCCTCGTCCATCGCCACGTAATCGATGTCTTCGGCATCCAGCGCCTCAGTCAACGCCTCGGTATGCTGTTGGCGGTGATCCCGCAGATCGAGGGAGGCAAGGTGGAACCCGAAGGTCTGGACTTGCCGTTCGAGTGGCTTGACGAACTCGGAGACGATGGTTCCGAGGCCTTCGCTTTCGAGGGCCTCCCCTAACCGCGAGAGGTCGGTGAGCAGCCCATGGCTGTCCTCGTATCCGCCTGGCCTGACACTCTCGACGCGGTCGACGCGCTCCCGAATGACCGTGACGGCCTGGCGGAACGGCTCGTGGGGGTAGCGATCGGCCGCCGACGCCGCGATCGACTCGACCGGTTTCTCACCCGACAGAATCGACTCGATGCGGGTTGCGGACTCGACGCGCGTGCCGTCCTGGCTGAGCACGCCTAGCAGGTCTGCCAGGCTTTCGCGATACCGATCCAGCGCGAGGGAACGCTGGCGTTCGAGGGTTTTGTCGGTCACCTCCGGCGTGACGTTCGGATTGCCGTCGGCGTCGCTGCCGGCCCAGGACCGGAACTCGAGGACGTGATCCGGATCCGGGGGATCCTCGAAGGTGTCCCCGAGTACTCCCTCTAACTCCGCGTAAATCTCGGGGATGACGTCGAAGACGACGTTGTCGAGATACCACTGGACGTTTCGTGCCTCGTCGAATGGTTCGGGCCGTCGATCGCGGATGTGTTTGGTCGTATAGAGACTCTCGACGACCGCCTCCAGCCGACGTTCCAGGCCTGATTCCTCTTCGCGTGTCAGTCGTCGCTCGTCCATATCCTCCAAAATGGCCCCGACTCGTTGCAGAATCCCTTTGACCGTCTTCCGGCGGGCTTCGGTCGGATGGGCGGTGAAGGTCGGGACGACGTGGACGTCCTCGAGGATCTGTTCGATCAACGCCGCGTCCGCACCGTCCTCGGCCAGATCTTCGATCGCTTCGGTGATCGAGTGCGAAAGGGTTCCCTGTTGGCGGAAGGTACGCAACGCCCTGACTCGTTCCCGTTCCTCGGCGAGATTGATCAGCTGAAAGTAAAGGGTAAACGAACGGGCCAACACGGCGTTGTTCGATTCGGAGTTCGACGCGACGACCGCCGCCAGGTCGTCCCGGTTCTCGGCTCGATCCCGTCGGTACGCGATCGCTTCGTTACGGGCCGACTCGACCAGATCGAACCCCGCTGGTGGGCTGTGATCGGCGACGACGTCCCCCAAAAGGGCCCCGAGTTCGCGGACGTCCTGACGGACGCTCCGGTTGTGGAGATCCATACGTTATGTGTCCTTCGGGCGGGGGGCTTCTTAATCGTCAGGGAACGGCGAAGATTTGGTCCGTTTTCCCGGCCCGAGCCCAAGGGATAGGGCACTGGGGAACCAGGCCCAGCACATGGACCGTGTGTCGCTTCTCGCGCTTGGCTTGTTGCTCGTCACTGCTGGCTGTGTGTCTGGGCCGCTGGCAGGTGACGGGGAGTCACCTGATTCACGCAACGCGACCGTCATAACGGTCGTGGATGGGGACACGGTCGACGTGGTGTTCCCGGACGGGACCCAGGACCGGGTTCGATTGCTGGGCGTGGACACGCCGGAGGTCCACGTCGAGCCCGAGCCGGTCGAATACGAGGGCGTGCCTGACACTGAAGCCGGCGAACGCTGTCTCCGGGACGCCGGAAGTGCTGCATCATCGATCATGGAGCACCGAATTGCCGGTCGTGACGTGCGGCTCGTCTTCGACCCGATCGCCGATCGTCGCGGCGGCTACGATCGGTTGCTCGCGTACGTCTATCAGAACGACACCAACCTCAATTACTGGCTGGTCGAGAATGGCCATGCGCGCGTGTACGACACGGAGTTCACGGAGGCTGAGCGGTTTTACGCGGCCGAAGTCGACGCTCAGCAAGCGAATCGCGGCCTCTGGAACTGTACCAGTGGGTCGTAGGGCGGTTATTCGAACAATCCGTCCTGCAAGTAACGTTCGCCGGTATCCGGGAGAATCGTGACCACCGTCCGGGAGGCCATTTCCGGTTTCGTGGCGACCCGAGTGGCGACGTTCACGGCGGCCCCCGCCGAGATGCCGACCAGGAGTCCTGTCTCCCGGGCGATCTCCCGCGCCGTCTCCCGAGCGGCCGACCCGGACGTTCGTTCGACCGTGTCGATCAGGCTGCGATCCAGCACCGGCGGGACGAAGCCGGCCCCGATCCCCGGAATGTCCGTCGTCCCCGGATCGCCATCCTCCAAAACCGTCGAATCGGCCGGTTCGATGGCGACGACCTCGAAGTCCGTCCGCCCCAGATCCTCCTTGAAGTACTGCGCGATGCCCGTAAGGGTCCCCCCGGTGCCGACCGACGCGACCAGGACGTCGACTGAGGGAAGCGCGGCCTCGATTTCCGGTCCCGTCGTCTGCCGGTGGGTCGCCGGATTCGCCGGGTTTTCGAACTGGTCCGGGCGGAAGGTATCCGGCTCGGCTGCCAACGCCTCGGCTCGTTCGATCGCGCCAGGGATGCCGTCGTCCGCGGGTGTCAGTTCCAGGTCGGTACCCAAGGCCCGAAGGATCTGTCGGCGTTCCGGGCTGGTCGATTCCGGCATTACCAGGGTCGCCTCATAGCCCATCGCAGCTGCCGCATGCGCCAGGCCGATGCCCGTATTACCACTCGTCGCCTCGACGATTCGGGTGGACGCGTCAAGTTTGCCGCGTTCCGCAGCCGTTTCGAGCATGTTGACGGCGACGCGGTCCTTGATCGAGGAAAGGGGATTGAACGACTCGACTTTGGCATAGAGGTTCGCGGCGAACTGGGACAGGTGGAGCAATGGCGTTGCTCCGACGAGCTCCGTCGCCGATTCGGCAACGGCCGGGCCCTCACTGGAACCGTCGTGCATGCGCTTGCTGGGGTGTGAAGACACAAAAAACCGGTCCGTCGAGGCGATTCGATTGGAACACACGGGCTGGGGCTGGTTCCCGCAAGTATTTGCGACTCCCGGCGATAGTGGTGGTATGGTCCTGGGATTTATCGTTTCGTTCGTCGTCGCACTGCTACTCGGCGGACTTGGCATCTATGTTGGTGCCCGGCTCGTCACCGGGGAGGACGACTACGGCTATGCCGTCACTACGGCGTTCGTCGGGGCGGTGGCCTGGGTGCTAACGAGTTGGATTCCGATCATCGGCTCGCTGGTGGCGTTGGTCGTCTGGGTCGGCGTCATCAATTGGCGATACCCGGGCGGCTGGGTTGAAGCCGCTATTATCGGCGTCGCCGCGTGGCTCGCTGCGGCCATTGTCCTGGTCCTGCTCAACGGTGTACTCGGACTTGGGCTCGGGGCGATGGGGATTCCAGGCGTCTGAGGGCTTTCGGTGGCTCAAAGCAGGATTGTGCGCTGACGAACCTTTTTGCCCGATACCATACCAGCAACAGTTGCAATGGAAACCGAACTCACTCACCAGCCGTCCTACACGCAGTTGATCGTCCATCTCGACCCCGGCGAATCGATCCGTGCCGAGCCGGGGGCGATGGTCGGTCACTCCGAATCGATCTCGGTCGAAACGACGACCAGCCGCGACGGCCTCTTGAGCTCCGCGAAATCGATGCTGGGCGGCGAATCGATGTTCGCCAACGAGTTTATCGCGGAAAACGCACCTGGCCGCGTCATGTTGTCACCGGGAACGCCGGGAGACGTCATGGAACACGAACTCGAGGACGAAACCCTCTACGCGACCGACGGATCCTTCCTGGCCGCGACCGCTGGGATCGACATCGATTCCGAGCTTGGCGGGCTCAAATCGGTGCTCGGCGAAGCCAGTCTCATGCCACTCGCACTGCAAGGCACCGGATCGGTGTTTATCGACACGTATGGGGGACTCGATCGGATCGACCTCGATCCTGGCCAATCCTTCGTGATCGACAACGAGAACCTCGTCGCCTGGGACGACACGATCGACTTCTCGACGCGGACCGTCGGGGGATTGAAGTCGACGGTGCTCAGCGGCGAAGGGCTTGTCTTCGAGTTTACCGGTCCCGGAACGGCCTGGTATCAAACCCGGGATTTGAACACCTTCGTGTCACAGATCGCTCCGCAACTGCCGAACGGAACGGAGTGATCACTCCGAGCGCGCCGGCCGGCCGAGTTCCGATTCGACGGCCTCGACTTTCGCCGCGGCGTCGTGGTCGGCCGTCCGCTTGTCGTCGATCTTGAGCACGGTGCTCACCCGGTCCGCATCCACGGCTTTGTGGGCCGCGCCGACGGCCGCGAGGAGTGTGTCCACATCTGGCGCTTCGATTGTCGTGGCCATCGGATTCGTTTCGTAAGCCACGTCAAACTCGTCGAGGGCGTCGATCGCTGCGGCGACGTCCTCGGCCATGTCCCCCTCGCGAACCGGGGCGACCGAGAGGAGTGCAAAGACGGTCATCACCGTCCCTTCAGGTCAGATCGTCAAAATAGTCCCGGAGCAGGTCCAGCAGGCCCCGCTCCGCATCGACGTCGGGAGCCGTGACGGCGGACGGTGGCTGATACACGACCGTCACGTCGGATCCGACCGCGTAGATCGCCTTCGAGTCGATGTCCTCGAGAGCGGCGACATCGGAGTCGATGGCGAAATCGACGACGTCCGTGACTGTCTCAGCTTCGGCCGCCTCGCGTTCGGTGATCGAATCGGGAACGCGGGTCGAGACGATCCACTCCTCGAATTCCGACCGTTCGGTCGTATAGTCGAGGACGGATCGGTCTCGCTCCGATAACGTGAAGGCGCCCTGCCAGGTTCCGATCCCGAGTATCACCAGTGCCAGGAGCGAGACGAGTGTCAGGATTGGGCCGCCAAGTTGCATGAGCGGGCCGTACTCGATGGGCGATTCGGTGACTATCTGGCGCGTGGTCGATTCCTCGGTTCCTACTCCCTGTTCCACGCTGTAGCTATCGCCCTGCACGGAAATGGGAACCCGATCGTCGAAGGAGAGCTGGGTTGGCTCCCCGTCGACGGTCCCGCTTACCCTGACCGAAAAGACCACCGAAAGGGTCGTCTCGCCCGGCCCACCGCCGATCGCTTCGACGATCGCCTCTCGGCGCTGATCGAACGCCGTGGCGTTGATCGAGACGTCCACGGCCGTGGACTCGCCCGGCTCGAGGGTCGTTTCGGTGGGTGAGGTTGCTGCCGTGACGTTTGTCCAGTAGACCTGGTCCTCGTCCTCGGCTCGAATCACCATCAGCGGCTCGATCCGCACCGTAAGCGGATCGTCGACCTGACCCCGGTAGGATGCTTGATAGGTCCCGTCGACGATCGGTGCGAGTGCCGTCAGGTAGGCCGAGCGATTCCGGAGGACGGTGCCGTTCGGAAAGACCGGATTGGCCTGGACGACCGTCGCTTCGTGGGCGAAGTTCGTTTCGATGGTCCAGACCGTTTCCTCGTGTACCGCTTCGGTCGTTCCGCCGGCCACAAGCGAGGTATACGTCGCCCAGCCCCCGATCGCCAGGAGGACCAGTAGCAGGATAGCGATGAGCCACCCCCAGTCAGCCAGGATCGATCGAATCCGGAGCTGGGTTTCCCGTTTCATGGCACGGTGTCAACCGGGGATTTCCTAATAGGCATCGATTTATGCGATCGGTATGCGGTCATCGTTTCCCCGTCACCGTATCGATGATTCGATCGAGCGCTCCGCGCCGGTGGGCTCTGGACCGGCTTCGAAGCCGCACTCGCCGTCCCTGGAGGAGTCCGCGGCCGAGGCCGAATATGACGAGGGCAAGCAGGCCGTCGATGACCAGTATCGGGACCCACGGGTGAACCGAGTAGAGGCCACTGACGATGGGTTCGGGGAGGATTGCGAGATAGCGATGTTCAGCCACGAACCGACGGTAATACCCCGTTTCTGGTGGTGCTTCGAGGGTTATCGAGGTGGTGACCGAGCTGCGGCCCGGGACGCGATTGTAGCTGTCCGCCACGCTGACGCCCTCGCTCGCTGGTTCGACGTAGACGTGGGTGGGGACGAGGCCACCGTTCGGGATCTGGTAGTCGATGGTGGAGGTCTCGCCGGCCGGAATGACGGTCGGGCGATCGGAATCGAACTCGGCGGAGACGACGCCGAAAGATTGGGTGCCGGCCGGGACCGTCATGGCGGCCGTCGCGGAGCCGATGAGAATCAGGGCCAGAACGGCGACGATGACCCACTCGTCGATGCCGTCGTCCCGATCGCGACTTCGATTCCGGTCTTTCTCCTTCTCGTCGATGAACAGATCGACGACGTATAACGCGACCGAGAGGCCAAGGAGGAGGTATGCAAGCCCCTGTCCGCCGAGCAGCGAGCGCATGCCGGTTATGGCGGCCATTCGGCGTTGGACCGAGGTAAACGCCTCCTGTATCGCCGTCACTGCGGTGCCGAGGTGGGGGATCGAGATGACCTGGCCGTTTATCTGCAAGGCATGGGCGACAATCTGGGCTTCTTTGACCGGTGGTTCCCCGCCGTCCTGATCGGTGAACGGGTTTGCGTCACCGCGAGTGACGTATCCGCGGTCGGTTTCCCCGACAACCCGGTGGGTCGTCAGGCCGCCGCCCTGGAGTTCTTCGGCTTCGAAGGTGACGACGTCACCCTGGTCGACGGACCCAGCGATCGCCGCGGGGACGGCTACGAACCCGTCCCCCGGCTCCATCGTCGGCGCCATGCTGCCGGTTTCGACGTATCCGAGGAGCATCGGGGTGCCCGTGACCTGGCCGATGACGAGGGCGAGCACGGCGAGGACGACGAACCCTTCGACAGTCACCCAGAGAATTCGTCGCGGGTCCATCCGTTACTGTATGCTCCAACGGTATGTGGCAAAAAGCTTGGCACCTTATTCGAACAGCCCGATTTCGAGCCCGATATAGCCCCCGATGAACGCGAGCGCATAGCCGAGGGTATGTACGTAGATGTTGATCACCTGGTCGGCGAACACGGGATCAGTTGGATACCCGATCAGCGGGTATCCGATCGCGACAATCGCCCCGAAGACGCCGAGTTCGACCCACCCGCCAAGGTCCGGCCTATCGTTTGTCCCGGTCCGACGTTTTTCCGGTTGGCTGCGGATCGATTGGATCATTTGCCAGCCGTAGACGACGGTCAACAATCCGGACACGGCCGCTACACCCAGCGTGATCGGTTGGGGTGGGATGGCGATCAACGCGGCGAGTGTCATGACGAGGAAGAACAGGCCTGGCGCGTGTCCCGTTTCGATACCACCGTGTATTCGGCGGCCTGCATACTCGATGAGGACGAGCGGGAGCAACCCTGCAAGGGCCATATTGACCCCGGAGAAACCGTACGCGATCGCCGTTCGTGGGACGGCTAGATTAAGCATCGACAAGACCGGCGGGAAGACGAGCAGATACGTGGTGAACAGGACCGCGAAGAGTTGGCGGTGGCCCCCCAGAACCGCCAGGACGTACCCGGTGCCCCCGAGGACGACGAGTCCGAACAGGTTTGCCGCCAGGTGCCCCCACGTCAGATGGACGAAGTGGGCCGTGATCGCCGTGAGCGGGGTTGGGTCGACGTAGGAAAACGCGAGTGTTCGTTTGAGTGCCTCAGGAAGGACGAACAGTGCGACCAGGATGATGACGACGAGAGATAACCCGATGAGATCGTTGGCGTGGACATTCCGCCGAAGTGACGGGATCAGGTCGCTCGTGGATTTTTGGCTCATTCGTACTCGCTCCCGTCACTGTCAATCACACTGACACCCGGCGGAAGAGGGTGATCAACGCTACCCCCATCAGGCCGGCCAGCCCCAGTCCCAATAGCCGTTCTAGCGGGATGCCCATGGGTTCTTCGAGTAGCCCGTTCTGTGCGGCGGTGTCGGGTGGGGATTCAGTGGTTGTTACAGGAGGCGCCGCAGTGGTGGCTTCGGGTGGTGTCTCAGTGGTGGGTTCAGGTGGTGTCTCAGTCGGGGTTTCCGGTGGCGTTTCAGTCGTCGTTTCGGGCGGTGTTTCGGTCGTGGTTTCAGGTGGCGTTTCAGTCGTGGTTTCTGGCGGTTCCTCGGTGGGGGGCTCAACATCGTCAGTGCCGAAGCTTAATGCACTAACTTCGGATTCTTCAGGTCCGTTGCCACTGGCGTTAAATGTAAGTGTCACCTCGCCATCGAGTTCCGCTTTATATTTCGTATTGAGAATCAATGTGAGATTGGCTGTTTCGCCCTCGGTCAGGTTTACTGAGTTCTCTGGTGACTCGATGGAGTGTCCGGCAGCTCGGACTTCAAGTCCATCCTCCGTAGGCTCGACATGAATGTCCGCGTATGCTTCGGTGCCATTGTATTTTAGCGCAGCGACGTCCTGAATGACGACCTTCGCATCGGGATTGAGCCCCTGGGCATCCCCAAGGTTCTCGTTCGACTGCGAGATATCGATCCGAAGATCACCCTCATCATTCATTGTTGCATAGTCACTGGTGGCTTTCAATTCGACCCCTTCGCCCATTTCGTCGGTGGGTGCTTCTCCCAAGGGAAGGGCAGCACCCGAGGAAATCACCAGCGCACTCGCTCCCAGTATGGCAAACAAGAGCGCTAATTGGGAGCGTTTGATCATGAATTCCGGGTATAGCTCTCAATTATAACCCTGTATCCTTTGTATTGAACCCGTTGAACGATGGAAAGGAAGGCTTGAACATCGGACTGGACGGTCAAAGCGCTTGCAGGCGGGTTATACTGGGTTCCCATGTTGAATCGATTACATATCGGTGGGCAGGGAGTCACCGTCCTGCCCAGACTCGTCTGACGTCGGCGTGAGTTCTCCCATAACGTTGTGAATTTCGAACCTGGCACCGCCTGTTTTGCCTTCGGTGACTGTCACGGACCAGTCGTGGGCTTCAGCGATGAGATCGACGATGTAGAGACCGAAACCTGTTCCCTCAGGTGAGTTCGTGTGTCCAGCTTCGAAGACTTCCTCGCGGTGCTCCGGCGGAATGCCTTTCCCGTCGTCTTCGATGGCAAACCCGTCCTTGAGCGGTTCGACGGTCACGCTCACACCGGAGCCCCCATGCGAAACGGCGTTGTCGAAGAGGTTTTCGAGCAACTCCCGGGCTCGGGATTCATCGGCCAGAATGACCCCCTCAGCCGCGATCTCCAACGTTGCATCCTGCGGATTGACGGTATTCCAGGCGTTTTCGACGAGAAGCGGAAACCGAACGCGATCCGGGTCCTCGACCGGTTCGGCGTCGCGGGCCATCGTGAGGAGGTCATCGATCAGGCGTTCCATACGAGAGAGGGAGTCGGCGACTGCTTCGACGTGCTGGTCGGATCGGTCCTCCTGGATCAGTTCCAGATGTCCTTCGGCGACGTTCAGGGGGTTCCTGAGGTCATGCGAGACGATCGAGGCGAACTTCTCGAGGCGTTCGTTCTGCTCGTCGAGTTTCGCTTCGCGCTCGCGCAGCTCGCGTGCCTGCGAGCGGTGATTTGTACTATACACCCCCACCAGCGAGCCGACGAACGCGCCCAGGGTCGTCACGGTGAGCGTCGTGGTCAGCATATAGGGGACGTCCTGGCCGGTAAACACCTGCAAAGCGAGGAACCAGCCGCCGAAGGTGAGAAAGAGCAGCGCGCCGCCGATCGTCCACGCGGCCATGCGGAGGGCGTCGGGTTCGTCGACGAGATCGCCGCGAGCGGTCCACCAGGCGACGACGGCCAGGCCAAATATGAGGACGAGCGTGGGGATTTGCATCAGGAGCACCACCGAGGGGAGGGATTTGACAAAGGCGAGACCGGCCAGGACCGCGAGAAAGACGAGGGCGACCGCTCCGATGATCCCACCCGCGAGTTGACGGGAGGCAGGTGCGGACGGCTGTGAAAGATTCCTCGTTGACATCGTCGGCCTTGGTTGGGTCTCACGGATGAGTTCGTGAACTTTGGTGGAGATACTCATGTCGTCGTTCGGGCGTTGGCGAGGAGGTCAATCGACGGTGCACCACGGATTCTCGGATAGCATATGGCAGTGGTATGTTACTGTATTGGGGGCGTTGAGGGCGGTTCAGGGGGTGCTTGAAAGGGTAGTGGACAATGACCAAAACCTCAATCACATGCAATCTCATATCATTTTAGTAAATCACTCAATACTGAATAGTTACTCTTGTAATCATGTTAATACACCCCACACGTTGTCTGACTCAGCATGGATCGTAAGGACTCCGGAGAGATTATCATCTCTCGAAGCATCCTCACCTGTTGTATCAACTCGTACTACGAAATACCAAGACTCCCCCACACCAAGGGCCGCTCGGTCTTTACTCCGAGTTTGGCCATGTATCTCCTGGATATTGCCAATCCTCCCGCTCCCACCCGCAGCCCCCCCACCCGCGGTTTCACCATCTGCTTGGAAAGGGAATTGGGCTGTCCGATTCCAAAAACGGACATTATTTCTCTCTAACCCCTTACCGCTTTCTGGACCACGTCCCTCAAACTCAATGTATGATTGATCATAATTACTATCAAGCCATTGGGGATCATCAAACTCATAACTAAGTCCGATGAAAGCATGCTGAGTTCCTAGATTAGTGATCTTGAACGCATACGAATTATTGTAGTTGTCGGGGTCTCCAATAGTCGTCATGGCGTTCATATTGACACCCTCACCTCCCTCACTTGTCTCGGTGAGGTCGATTTCCATTGTTCCACCGTCGGTGCCAGAGACGTACGGGAGAGGTCCTGCTTCGAGACTGAGGAACGCCGATTCGTCTCCAGCAACATTAACGGAGACGGACCGATCCGCACTCACACTTTTGAACGCACCTGTGCCTATGGCCCCTGCTGACCCGGCGGCCAGCGTTCCGAGCGTCGC
>CAZVCA010000002.1:0-4507 GCA_964626045.1 uncultured Halobacteriales archaeon
CGGGATTCGATGATCCCGATCAGCATCGTGTTGACCTGGGTGAAGGGGTCCTCGGCCGAATCGAGGACGTATATCACGCCGTCGACGTCCTCCCTGAGCCAGTGCATCGCCTCCGCGACCCCTTCGGTGGCCTCGCGGGATCGACGTACGGCTTCGTCTTTCTCGATATCGTGTTCGAGAAACTCGGTGTAATCGACTTTCGTCGTCACACCGGGGGTATCGACGATGTCGATCGTGACCTGCTGGCCGTTTCGTTCGATTTCGACTCCTTCTTTCCGCCGCGCGCGTCGTGTTTCGTGTGGAATCCTGGACTCCGGGCCGATGGCGTCGCCGGTCCAGTCACGGGCGATCCTGTTTGCCAGGGTCGTCTTGCCGGCGTTCGGCGGCCCGTAGATCCCGATCCGTTTCGGTTCAGCATCGCTCTCGAAGAGTGAATCGGCCACTCGAGAGATGCTGTTTCGTAGGCTTCCGAGCAGTCCCATTTATGGCACCTCTTGTAGGTCCCGAGGCTTGAAGTCTCCGGACACGCTTGTCCTGGGTTCCGGAACCTTTTAAGTACTGGTGAGAAATGAGATATCAGACTTCCCAGCGTTGAATAAAGACCATTTAGATTCGAGGGTCTATTCAAAGATTCCTGTGAACGGGAGCTGAGTTATTTGTTGAGCTGATCGACTAGACCTGAAAGTTGGTTTGGTAGAAGTGTGCTACTAACCGGAAAGATACCCAGGAGACACTCGCAGCCCCCTACCCCTTTGTTTCCAGTGGAAAACCACCACCTAGTTGTATCAATCCAACCTCCCGAAAACGTGTTGTGTACATACAATTATCAAAACAACAAACAATCTTACAACGGTGTTTTGTCTGTATTACGGATACTGTTTACAGAACAACTACATAAAGATTGTTGTATCAATAAGGTGGCTGCGGCCACGGCTAGATCTGCCTCCAGTTGAAACAAAGGGGTGGGGGGCTAGATTGCTGCACAGCCTAATTGCCCTCCCACGAATTATCGAGACTGGAACAATACAATCAAATACTCCCCACTCACAGTTTCGAGTCCGTTCGAACAATCATCTGGGCTGACCGGACCGCCGATCGAACCACAATCGATCGAATGGTGAAATCGTGTCTCGAACACACTCTCTCAGCGCTGTCGGAGACAGCTGCCATCCGCAGAGAGAACCGTGCCTTTCGATCCATATCGTTCGATGGATCGATACCTTTTTGCCCCTCCCACTTCCCCGGTTTCATCTGCATCAACTGGACAGGCACCTACCCCATAAACACCTTCAAACAGTCGGTAGAGAGGTTTTATACGGCGATATACATGGGTTAGGGAACCTGTCGCACTTGAACCAAGGGGGTCGCTAATATGGGAGAGGACACGAACGTTTCCGATCAGATCGGGGCCGAACGCGATTTCGAAGTGGACGTTGAGGAGGTTCTCGAGAGCGAAGACACCGCCGAAGAGGGTCTGTTTGATGACCTCCTCTCGGGGAAGCCGATCTTCGATAACAAGGAAGTCCTCCGACCGTCGTATACGCCACAGGAACTCCCCCATCGGAACGACCAGATCAACAAGATGGCGACGATCCTGGTCGCCGCTCTCCGGGGGGAAACACCGTCGAATATCTTGATTTACGGGAAAACCGGGACCGGCAAAACCGCGAGTGCGAAATACGTGAGTCAGGAACTCGAGCGCACCTCCGAGAAATACGACGTCCCGTGTCGGGTCGAGTATATCAACTGTGAAGTGACGGACACCCAGTATCGGGTCCTCGCCCAGCTGGCGAATACCTTTATCGAACGCAACCAGGACTACGTGGAGAACCGGCTGGCCGATCTGCGCGACCTGGAGCAGCTCGCGGAAAACGACGAGGGAGCCCTCGAGGACAGTGAGTTCGACTCCATGCGGGGGCTCCGGGGCGAGATCAGGGATCTGGAACTCGATCGCGAGGAGATGGAGACCGTCCCGATGACTGGCTGGCCGACCGACCGCGTGTACACGACGTTTTTCGAGGCCGTCGATTACGTGGAACGAGTCGCGGTCATCATGCTCGACGAAATCGACAAACTCGTCGAGAAAAGCGGGGACGACGTCCTCTACAACCTCTCCCGCATGAACTCCTCGTTGACCAATTCCCGGGTGTCGATCATCGGGATCTCGAACGATCTCAAATTCACCGACTTCCTGGATCCCCGCGTCAAATCGAGTCTCGGGGAAGAAGAGATCGTCTTCCCACCGTACGACGCGAACCAACTCCGGGACATTTTGACACATCGGGCGGACGTCGCGTTCAAAGCTGACGCTCTCTCCGAGGACGTCATCCCCCTCTGTGCGGCCTTTGCCGCCCAGGAGCACGGTGACGCTCGCCGAGCGCTCGATCTCCTCCGGACCGCCGGCGAACTCGGTGAACGGGAGCAGGCCGACGAAATCACGGAAGCCCACGTTCGCAAAGCACAGGACAAGATCGAACTCGATCGGGTCGTGGAAGTCGTTCGGACCTTGCCCACCCAATCGAAACTGGTCCTCTATGCGATCGTCCTCCACGAGAAACACGGGGTGCGGAACATCAACACGGGGGAGGTCTACAACATCTACAAGCGGCTCTGTACGGAGATCGACGCGGACGTGTTGACCCAGCGTCGGGTCACCGACCTCATCAGCGAACTCGACATGCTCGGGATCGTCAACGCCGTTGTGGTCAGCAAGGGCCGCTACGGGCGGACCAAAGAAATTAGCCTGTCGGTCCCCGTCGAGGAGACCGAAACCGTGCTCCAGGCGGATTCTCGCATCGGGGACGTCGGCGACGTCTCTCCATTCCTCCAGGCGCGGTTCGACGGAGAGCACGGATAATCATGCACGACCCCAGACGGGTGGCTCCGGAAAACACGGCTGACAGGCGGTCGCTCACAGGCATCGAAGCCCGCCGCAGCCGACGGAGTTAATACCGTGACACTACCACCCTTATATTGATGGTCGCCGGTCCTCTCGGGGGCGTCGAAACGCCGACCCCGCAAGCCGTTTTCGACGCCCTCGAGGACCAGGACTGCAGACGAATTATCGAGGCGTTAGACGAACCCTACACGGCCAAGGAACTCTCGGAGTGCTGTGATCTGCCGCTTTCGACGACCTACCGCAAACTCGACATCCTCACCGAAGCGTCGCTGCTCTCCGAGCGCACGGTCATCCAGTCGGATGGCCACCACACGACTCAGTACGAGATCGCGTTCGAGCAGGTCGCGATCGAACTCGACGAGAACCATAACCTCGGGGTGGGGATCCGGCGGGAGCCCGAATCGACCGACGAACGACTGGAATCCCTCTGGGCGGAGGTTCGTCGGGAAACATGACTGAAATCACCGGACTCATCTTGGTGCTGAAATCGCTGACCGTGGTGCTTGGGGGCCTGATTACCTATTTCGCCTACCGCGCGTATCGACGAACCAACGCCCGCCCCCTTCGCTGTCTTTCGATCGGATTTGCGACGATCACGGTTGGCGCGATGCTGGGTGGCATCATCGATCAGCTCTTGAATCTCACCCGTGAGTGGGCCCTCGCGATGGAGAGTTTACTGGCAGTCGTCGGGTTCGCGGTTATTCTCTATTCGTTGTATATCGAATAGCTATCCGCCACCCCGGTTCGCATCGAAGTGGTACAATCCGGCGCCGATTCCTCAGACGACACTTCAGGAAAGCGAGGGAACCATAACCCCCGGCAGCGAGAGGTCTGAGGCTGCAAGGCGGATCCAGCCGACCCACGGGATACGCAATACGGCCCGCCCCCGGACCCAGTCCGGTTCGACGGTCGAACTGATCCCCCGCTCTTGGTCGTAGTAATCGTTCGATACCGGGTTGTCACCTGACGTAATGAACCCGCCAGTGGGTGCCGGACAGGCGCCCAGCTCGGCACACGAATCGGCGTTGGTGATCGAGGGATCCGCTCGGTCGTACCAGTTCTCGCCTTCCTCGACGTAGAGGTGGGCCCGATGGATGATCGGGGTGGCCCCATTCGATCCGTAGGGCTTGTAGACGATGACGTCACCGTAGCCACCGAAGCGCTCGTAGCCTTCCTCCCGGCCAGTTTCGGCGGTGACGACGCCGGTGTCGGCCGCGGCGAACGCCGGACTCAACCTGGTTTCGTCCATGACCAGCACCAGATCGCCTTTCTGGAGGTGTGGATCCATGCTGTTACTCTCCACGGCGACGAGCGGCGGCCAGACGCCACTGATGGCAAAGAGGGTAATCCCCACAGCAACCACGACCAGCAAACTCACGAGGGTTTCCCGGGCGAAGGCCACCCACTCGTTCTCGCTGTGCCTGAACCACGCAAGCGCAGGGCGAATCCCGTCCCTGGGGTCCGGTTCAGGATCGACCCGATGGCTCGTTGGTGGGTCCCTGGACGGCTCGATCGGTCGATCCGACTCGGCGCCCCCCGCTCGTTCGGCGGGGGTCAGATGCTCCTGCTCTGATGTGGGTTCGTCGGGATTGTCCTGCTCGGACGTGG
>CAZVCA010000002.1:4607-7459 GCA_964626045.1 uncultured Halobacteriales archaeon
GGATACGGCAGTTTCAGAATCCCAGTCGGAATCGACTGTTTCAGCGCCAACGACTGATTCCACAAACACGACCGTTTCAAGTGGAAAGACAAAAACTGATAACCCAACCAAGGCAGCTGGTTCTACACCCGAAACGAAGGGGGTAACAAACTCGCCTCCTACGGGGCAAACACGGACCGAGACCGTCTCGAAACGGGATCCCGACCCGCCGACGATTGACGGTGACGTGACCGGCAACAGCACCGGGACTGGGACCTACGGTGACTTCGTGTCGGTGTTTCGCGATCGCTACGAGCGGCTCGCCGCGATCCTCCGGGGACGTGTCAATCACCGACCGACGGACGCACTCGAATCGATGGCTGGCGGATCCGACGGGGCCATGATCGGACTCGTTACCGACGTCCGATCGACGCGGAACGGCCACTGGCTGATCGAACTCGAAGATACGAACGGAACCTTTCCCGCGCTGGTCATGAAAGACCGGCCGTTCGCCGACGCCGTCGACGAGTTACTGCTCGACGAGGCGATCGCCGTCGAAGGAACGCTCTCGGACGATTCGAGCATCCTGTTTGCCGACGCGATACACTTCCCGGATGTCCCGCGGACGTTTTCGCCATCGACGGCGGACCGACACGTCCAGGCCGCCCTCGTCAGCGACCTCCACGTCGGCAGCCAGGAGTTCCTCGCGGGCGCGTGGAACGATTTCACCGACTGGCTCCACACGCCGGCTGCAGCGCCAGTGGAATATCTCCTCGTCGCTGGCGACATGGTCGAAGGGGTGGGGGTCTATCCCGACCAGGACGAGGAACTGGACGTCGTCGACATTTTCGAGCAGTACGAACTGTTCGCCGAGCACCTGAAGGCTGTTCCGGGTGACATCGAGATCGTGATGATTCCGGGCAATCACGACGCCGTTCGCCTGGCGGAACCACAACCCGGGTTCGAGCCGGAGCTTCGGGAGATCATGTCGGCCCACGACGCCACGATCACTGGCAATCCCTCGACCGTCACGATCGAAGGCGTCTCCGTGCTCATGTATCACGGGGTGTCCCTCGACGAACTCGTGGCGGAACTACCACTGGAATCAGTGAGTTACGACCACCCGGCCCAGGCGATGGCCCAACTCGTCAAGAAACGCCACGTGGCGCCGAAATTCGGGGGCAAGAACCGGATCGCGCCGGAAAAACGGGATTACCTCGTCATCGAAGCGGTTCCTGACGTGGTCCACTCCGGCCACGTGCACAAGCTCGGCGTGGACGCGTATCACAAGGTCCGCCTGGTGAATTCGGGTTGCTTCCAGGGCCAGACAGCCTTCCAGCGCAGCGTCAACATCACCCCGGACACCGGGACCGTTCCGATCCTCGATCTGGACACTCTCGACGTGACGGTCCGTAAATTCGGGTAGGGGGCTGTCGCCGTCTCCCAGGACGACAAGGACACAGTTATCATCGATCATCCGCTACACCGTGCTATGCACCACTCTACCACGACAGGGAGGCCGCCGGTATGCGGGTAGTCACGAAGTTCGGCGGCACGAGTCTGGGGAGCGGCGAGCGGATCGACCGCGCTGCTGATTCGATCGCGGACGTCGCCGATGCCGGCCACGAGATCGCCGTCGTCGCGAGTGCCATGGGGGATCAGACTGACAAACTCCTCGATGCGATCGCCTTTGACGCCACGGACAGGGACGAAGCCGAGATCGTCTCGATGGGGGAACGAACCAGTGTCCGGTTGCTCAAGGCCGCGCTCACGGCCCGGGATATCGATTCGGTGTTCATCGAGCCGGGCCATCCGGACTGGCCGATCGTCACGAACGAGATGGGGGAGGTCCTCCCCGAGGAAACCCGACGGCGAGCCCGTGACCTCGCGGATACGCTCGGGGACACGGTCCCCATCCTGACCGGGTTCCTCGCGGAGGATCCCGACGGGAACATGACAACCCTGGGACGGGGTGGCAGTGATACGACGGCCGTGATGCTCGGCCAGTACATGACCGCCGACCAGGTCGTGATCGTCACCGACGTCGAGGGCGTGATGACCGGGGACCCGAACGTCGTCGAGGGGGCCCAGAACGTCGGGGAAATCACCGTTGACGAATTGCGAAACCTCTCCTTCCGGGGGGCGGAGGTCGTCGCCCCGAGCGCGTTGAGCTACAAAGACGAGGATCTCACGGTGCGGGTCATCCACTACCAGCACCGGGATATCCTCTCGGGCGGCACCACGATCGAGGGGAAGTTCGAACACATGGTCGACATGCGTGAGGATCCACTCTCCTGTCTCACGGTGGCCGGCCGGGCGATCCGGAACACACCGGGGATCCTTCACACGCTTTCCGGGGCGCTTTACGACCAGGGCATCAACATCGACGCCGTCGCCTCCGGGATGGATTCGATCACCGTGTACGTCGATGGATCCGTCGCGCAGACGGCCGAGACCGTGCTCCACGACAAGATCATCTCGAACAACACCCTCTCGAGTGTCACCGTTACCGAGGACATCGCCGTCATTCGCGTCTTGGGCACCGAGTTCCCGGACCAGCCGGGTGTCGTCGCCGGAATCGTCAACCCACTCGCGGATGCTCACATCAACCTCGTCGACGTGATTACCTCCGCGACGTCGGTGGCTGCCTTCGTTCCCTGGGAAGATCGTGAAAAAGCCCTCGACATCGTTCAGGACGCGTTTTGAGGAAAACGGGCGAGCCCGGGGCTGGTATGTGAGAGGAATCTGCGCAAGGATCGCCTTGGAAGGCCGTGGGTCCGTAGTTCACTCTCACGAAGGTGGGGCGTCATCCGGGTCTGCAGGCATACCGATGTTCGGACTCGGAGGCATGCAGACGTTCGGACTCGGAGGCA
>CAZVCA010000002.1:7559-24571 GCA_964626045.1 uncultured Halobacteriales archaeon
GTTCGGACTCGGAGGCATGCAGACGTTCGGACTCGGAGGCAGGTCGATGTGACCGCCTGTGCCCCATTGTGAACAGCTCTGGGCCTTGTGGGCGAGAGGTACGCACTGCCGCACACTTTTTTAAGGGAAGACGTATGTGGGCGCCGTCGCACCGCTCGGGTATGCGCTCGTATCTCTCGAAGATGGTGACGACCACGCGGCTGCCGGACCGCGAGTCGCGGGTCGAACACATCGCCGAAGCCGGCTACAACGTCTTCAACCTCGACGCCGAGAACGTCTACATCGACCTGCTGACCGACAGCGGCACCGGGACCATGAGCGACGACCAGTGGGCGGCGCTCTTCCAGGGCGATGAAGCTTATGCAGGGAGTTCGAGCTTCGCAGCCCTCGAAGACGCCGTCGAATCGGTCATGGGATTCGAGCACGTCGTCCCCGCTCACCAGGGCCGGGGGGCCGAAAACGTCCTCTATGGCACCCTCTTCGAGGAAGGCGACGTCGTCCCGAACAATACCCACTTCGACACCACCAGAGCGCACGTCGCGAATGCGGGTGCGGAGCCGGTCGACTGCCCGGTCGAGGGGGCACTCGATCCGACTGCCGCGGGTGATTTCAAAGGGAACCTCGACCCCGACTGCGTCCGCTCCGTGGCCGACGAACACGGTGCCGACGCGATTCCAGCGATCATTCTCACGATCACGAACAACTCCGCGGCCGGGCAACCGGTCAGCGTCGAAAACACCCGGAAAGCACGCGATCTCGCCGACGAACTCGACGTCCCGCTGATCATCGACGCCTGCCGGTTCGCCGAAAACGCCTATTTCGTCACCCAACGGGAGTCGGTGTACGAGGACGCCTCCGTCGCCGACGTCGCCCGCGAACAGCTCTCCTACGCGGACGCAGTCGTTATGAGTGCGAAAAAGGACGGCATCACGAACATCGGCGGGTTCGTCGCGGTCCGGGATCCGGACCTGTTCGAGCGGGTCAAACAGCGGGCGATCCTCTACGAGGGCTTTTCGACCTACGGCGGGATGGCCGGCCGCGACATCGAAGCGCTGGCGGTCGGGCTCCGCGAGGCCGTCGAGGACGAGTACGTCGCCCACCGGATCGCTCAGACCAGGGAGCTCGGCGAGCAACTGGCGGACGCCGGCGTCCCGGTCTATCAGCCGATCGGGGGCCATGCGGTCTACATCGACGCCGAGGCGGCCTTGCCACATCTGGATGGCGACCAGTATCCGGGCCAGGCACTGGTTGTTGCCCTGTATCAGGAAGGCGGCGTTCGCGGCGTGGAGCTGGGAAGTTTCGCGTTTCCCGACACGGATCGGCCGGAACTGGTTCGGCTGGCGCTGCCCCGGCGCACCTACCACCGCGAACACATCGATCACGTGGTCGAGACCGTCTCCTCGGTCGTCTCGAACGCGGAGTCGGTGCCGGGGTACGAGATCGTCTGGGAACCGCCCCGGACGGAACTGCGGCACTTCTCGGCGGAACTGGAACCGCTTTCCTGACTACCGGCCGTCCCGCAACCGGCTCGCCGTCCGCAACGGGAGGTCGGCGGCTGCGACTGCCCGTTCGACCTGACTGATATCGTATGAAACCCGTCGCAGCGCTACTTCCATCGCCTCGAGGTCCAGGATGGCATACGCCGCGTCGGGGTCGCGGTCCCGGGGTTGGCCGACACTCCCCGGATTGAGAACGATTCCCGCCTCCGTGTACTCGACGTGTTGGACATGGGTATGGCCCATGACGAGGACCGACTCCTCCCCCAACAGGTCGGGCCCGAAGGCTTCGGGGTAGGTGTACCGATCCGGATCCTCGGGATGCCCGTGCACCAGTTTGACACGCCCGTCGAAGAGCAGCCGTTCGGTTGGCAGGGCGCCCAGGAACTCGATTTGCTCCTCGGTCAGTTCCTGCCGTGCGTGCCGGATGCCGGCCCGGGCCAGACTGTTGCCGGGGAAGTTCCGGCCGCTCGCGAGCACCCGATCGTGGTTTCCCTGGACGGTCGGTATCTCTCGCTGGCGGATGGTCTCCAGCACGTCCTTCGGCCAGGGATTGTAGCCCACGATATCCCCTGCACAGATCACTTCGTCGACGTCGGGCATGTCCGTCAGCACGGCCTCGAGGGCCACGCGGTTCGCATGAATGTCGGAGAGAACCCCGATCCGCATATTGAATTGTTTGTGATCGAGTCGGAAGGCCGTTACTCCGGCGCGGTCGCGAGTTCGAAGCCAGACGCGGTCCGCGAAACCCCGGCCGCGGCGACCGCATGCTCGAACGCAGCGTCGTAGACTGCCGTCGCCGCCTCCTGGGCGCTCTCGACGTCGAAGGGATACGCCTCGGGGGCGTCTTTCTCGTAGGTCGCGACGATTGTCGGTTCCTCAACCTGCCGGACGAGCAGGGCGTCCCTGCGGACGATGCCGATAACGGCCTCCTCGCCGAGTACACCGGCGATTCGTGGCGTGTCGTAGTCGTCTTTCTCGTAATCGAGGGCAAACAGGCCACTGACCAGGGCGTCCCGGGCCGGATACCCGAGATCGAGCTTCTCCGCGACCGGGTCGACGTGCGAGCCGTTGCCAATGACCATCCCATCCCCGCCCGGTTTGACGCAGTTGTACGAGATATAGGGATTGTCAGTCTCCGGGGCGTCGGCAGTTGGTACGACCGTTAGCGTGTCCCCCCGTTCGACGATTTTACGGTTCGGAAACGATCGCGAGGAGACGCGATAGGCCCCCGTGTTGGGGCCGATGACGAGGAAGCGACCGATGTACATACCTGCAACTCCACGATGAGCCCCTAAAGGGTAGCGATCGGGTCGGCCGAACGCGGAACGGTTAAGGGCGCCCGTCGAATACCGGCTGTTGCAGTCCCATGGGGTAGCGGCCAATCCTGTTGCCTTCTGGGGGCAACGACCCAGGTTCGAATCCTGGTGGGACTATCGTTTTTCGCTTCCGCTTTTTCCGCTGACTTCGGTTCCCGTCAACAGCAAAGCGAGTCACCCGGACCGAGACCCAGGCGAAATCACTGCCCCCGGTGACCACAGACGCAGCCCCAGGACGAGGAACCCGACCAGCCCGATCCCGGCCGCAGTGAGATACAGTTGATCGAAGCCGTATATATAAACGATCCCGAATAGGACGGGCCCGACCGTCTGTCCGAGCCGGAGGGCGATATTGTACAGGCTCATCGTCGCCGCCCTGAACTGCCCCGGCGCGAGTTTGGTCATGTAGGTCTGGACGTTCGGGACGACCAGCCCATGGCCCACGCCGAAGGCCGCCATCGGGACCAGCAACCCTCGCGGACTGGAAATCAGGGGGATGAGCAAGAGCCCGGCAGCATAGCCCAGAAACCCGATCGTAAACAGCACGCGTTCGGGAAACCGCGCCACCAGGCGACCGTTCTGGCTGCTGACGATCGCCACGACGACCGACATCGAGGAGAGTAGTCCGCCGATGACGATCGACGAGGCGCCATATTGCTGTTCGAGGAGCACTGGAACGTACGTAATGATCCCGCCGTAGAGCAGCACAAAGGCGAGAAAGCCCGCAAACGCGCCGGCGACGGTTTCACCTGACGACGCAATCTCGCCGACGCGGCGCAGATACGTCTTGAGAACGACCGGTTCGCCGGGTTCAGGTTCGGGGAGGCTGAAAAGGGCCACAATCGCGATCGGAACTGCCAGGCCAAAGAGCACGAAGGGGGCAGCCCACCCAACGGTCCCTAACAGCCCGCCGACGAAGGGGTAGGTCGCCGTGGCTATGCTCAGGACGCTCGCGTTGAGGCCCATCGCGGCCCCACGCCGCGGGCCATCGTAGTAGTCGCCAATAAGCGTCGTCGAAAGGGTCACGAGGCCGGCACCCCCGACGCCCTGGGCTGCGCGGAGGAACAAGAGCGTGCGGAAATCGGGTGCAAAGACACAGCTCACGCCGGCGACGCCAAAGAGCACGAGGAGTGGAACCAAGACCCGTTTTCGCCCGTATCGATCCGCGAGAATCCCGATGAAAAGCGCGACGACGACCCCCGGAAGCGTGTACGCCGTCACGACGAGGCCGACCTGCTGTTCGGTAATGCCAAACTGATCGATGACGGCGGGAAACACCGGCGAGATGAGACTGACCCCCATAACCCCCATCAGGGTCACGCCGAAGATCAGCTGGAGTCGGCGCTCCAGATAGAGGCGCGCCATTATCAGCATCGTTCATCCGGGGGCCGAAAGAGACTGCGGTTGCTGAGCGGCCGATTTAGGTGAGCGAACTCGGCACGACATCCGGGTCACCCTCCATCGTCTCGGGAAACGTCCCCTTGAAGGCGATCCCGCCGGACTCGATACCCAGTTCCTCGACGCTGAGGCCCGGATTGCGGCGGAAGAAATCCCCCACGAACTGGTTCGCCAGCGTCTTCGCTTCCGTCGTCTGGTCGGAGGTGAGCCCGAGCCCCTCGACGTTCGCTTCCTCGATGTCCAGGTCGACCGCTCTGGAATCGTAATCCGCGATCCGGCCTTTCACGTACACGGGAAAGGAGCCCGGACCGTATTCGACCAGCGCCGAACTCTCGACGCTCCCGTCCTCGTTGAACCGGACCTGCGTGTCGCTGACCGGCCCCTTCTTTTCGTTGAGCGTATTGACCTGTGCGGTGAACTCCTCCTGCGTGAACGTCTCGTCCGCCGGTACGCTCCCGCTCGACTGATAATTACACGTGACACACATGTACTCCGGATTAGTCACCGTGTGGCCGGGAATCTTTGCCAGTCCGCTCTCGTAGTCGGCCTCGGTGTACCGGACACCGAGGTCACGGGGCCGAGCCGTGCCGATGAGATTCGACACGCCGGGAACGAACCCTGCAACGCTTGCTCCAACGAGGCCGAGTATTGTGGCTGCACCTCCGATTTTGAGGATCGAACGGCGGGAATACATAGTACATATTAGTGGTATTACTATTTAATCGTCGCTGTCACTCTCGCCCCGCGGGAACCAGATCGAGGGGCGATGTAACGGCGATTTTCTCTCCCGAAAATATCCCACTCAACGCGGGAGCACATCTCCTTCCGCCGGCCGCGACGGTCCCTTCCATTCCCAGGCCGAGGGCCTGATCAGGAGATTCTGACACCGTACACGCGTTCCAGCAACGCTTTGGTTTCCTCGTAGTTGATGTGGTCGTCGAGCCGGATCTTGTAGTTCCGCCCGGCGGTTTTCAAGCGAAGGACGGGTGGCTTTTCGTAGACCTCTCCTTCCTCGTTGTCCGCGATGACGACGGGCTTCGAGAGTTTGACGGAGTGGACGGCCCGGTTGGCGACGGCATGATTTTTGCTGTCTTCAGCGAGGATGTCCTCGACGGACATCTCGAGGTATCGTTCGTGAACCGTCCGGGCGGCACCCATCTGGGCCCCCACTTGAGCCAGCCGGCCCTTGCCCTCGGATTTTGCGGCGTCACGAGCCTGCCCGACCGCCGCTTTTCGAATCGCATTCGTCATCCGTGCGAACACCGTTTGATCTTCGGTAAACGCGACGGCGTACCATTTCGAACGGATCCGCCCTTTGAGTTGCCCGCTGATGGCACCGATCACCGGTGATTCAGTTACGTTTTGGTCTGTCATGATGCTGCTACCCCCGTCACCGGAAACTGTCAGGAACGCGTCGGGTACGCGGGCAACCGATACTAATCTGCACCAGCAGGTGCCGATTGCAGGTCACTCACTTCCGCTGAACCGGGTTCGGTGGTTGCTAATTACGCGCTCCATCTATATATCTGTAGTCTCGGCCCATTTCGAGGGCGATTCAGCCGCTCCGTCCAGAAAAACGCGACCAATCCTGACGTAATGGGCACCTCACACTGCATCTCATCAACGTTATCAGGTATGGAATCCCTATGGCTAGTCTATGCGAGATACGTCCCGGTTTTCGACGGAGACCTGGTCGACACTTCTCGATCAGTCCGGGGATATCCTCCTCGTCATCGACCTCGAGACGGCGCGGATCGCCGACGTCAACGAGACGGCGTGTGACCTGCTCGGCTACGACGAATCGGCCCTTCTCGATCGGCCGATCACCGAGATCACCGGGTTTCCCAGCGAAGCGGCCTGGCGGGACCACCTCCCATCCCCCTCCGACGAGCAGCATCTGGGAGAAAACGAACTCGTTCGAGCCGACGACAGCACTGTGACCGTCGAAGCGTCGGTCTCGCGGGTGGAGGCAGCGGGCGAGGAGTACATCATGGTCGTCGCCCGGGACATCACCGAACGAAAAGCCCGCGAAACCGAACTCGAACGCCAGCAACATCGGGCCGAGGAGTACTTCGAGACGGCCGGCAACATCATGCTGGTGTTGAACCGGGACGGAACCGTGGATCGTATCAACGAACGTGGCTGTGACCTGATCGGTTACGACCGCGAGACGGTGATCGGGGCGGACTGGTTCGACCTCGCCGTCCCGGGGGAGATCGAACCCGAAATCACGGAGATATTCGATGCGTTCTGGACCGAGCCCGCCCAGGGGACCGAAACCCATACGAACTACATCGAGACCAAAGGGGGTGACCAGCGCTTCGTCAAGTGGCATAACACGGCCCTTCACGATCCGTCGGGGGCGGTAACCGGGGTCCTGTCCTCGGGGATCGACATCACGGAGCGGAAAGCCTCCGAGGAGGAACTCGACGAGGCAAACACCGTCCTCCGGACGATGGTCGAGAACATGCCGATGGGGATCCTCGTCGAGGACAGCGAGCGGAACATTCTGTTGACGAACGAACAACTGCCCGCCGTTCTGAATGCGGCGATCGACCCCGACGAACTGATCGGTCGGGACTGTGCGAAGACGGCCGAACATATCATGCAGCAATTCGCCGATCCGGACGGGTTCATCGAGGGGATCGAACGGCGGATCACGGACCGCGAACCGGTCCACAACGAGGAACTCGAACTCGCGGACGGACGTGTCCTCGAACGGGATTACATCCCCTTTGACCTGCCGGACGGGCCAGCGAACCTCTGGCTCTACCGGGACGTCACGGAACGAACGGAGCGAACGCGTGAGATCGCGGCCATCCGGGACTTCCTCGATGACATCTTCGAAGCCCTCCCCTACCCCCTCTACGTGCTCGACGCGGAGAACTACGAGATCAAACGGTCCAACAACGAGGTGGAAAACCTGGCAGGTGAAACCTGCTATGCCCTCTCCCACCGTCGTGACCAACCGTGTCACGAGGGCGACGTTTCCTTCCCCTGCCCGCTCGCGGACGTCGTCCAAACGGGCGAGCCGACGACCGTCGAACACACCCATTACGGGCCGGACGGGGAGGAATACGTCCACGAAGTCCACGCGGCGCCGATTTTCGACGAGGACGGCAACGTCGTCCAGCTGGTCGAGAGTCTCATCGACATCACGTCACGCAAGCAGTACGAAGAGGAACTCGAAGCCCAGCGGGACAACCTCGAAACCCTGAACCAGGTGCTCAGACACGACATCCGAAACGACCTCCAGATCGTCACCGCCTACGCCGATATCCTCGAGGAGCGGGCCGAAGGCCACCAGGAGTACGTCCAGACGATCCGAAAGAACGCGAGACACGCGATCGAACTCACGACGACCGCCAGGGATATGGCGGACGTCTGGCTCTCGGACAGCGACGAGCGCAGCCGCATCTCCTTGCAGTCGACACTCGAAAACGAACTCGACGAGGCACGCACCATCCACGACGACGCCGTCATCACAGTCGAGGGCAGCATTCCGGCGACGCCGGTCCTCGCCGACGAGATGCTGAGCTCGGTGTTTCACAATATCCTGCAGAACGCGGTGCGACACAACGACAAGGACATCCCGAAGGTGACGGTGCGGACAGAGGCGGCCGAAGACGCCATCGTGGTACGGATTGCCGACAACGGCCCGGGCGTCCCGGACGAGCGAAAAGCGGAGATCTTCGGCATGGGCGAGAAAGGACTGGATAGTAGCGGCACGGGACTGGGGCTCTATCTCGTGAAAACCCTCGTCGAGAGCTACGGCGGAGAGGTCTGGGTCGAAGACAACGACCCGGAGGGCGCCATCTTCGTCGTCGAATTGCCGACGGAACGGGCGGCGGACTGAGAAGCGCCTATCGCGCAGACGACACAGCAAAAGCCCTCGACCCCTTTTAGGGCCCTTCGGCGCGCTCCTCCGGCGTGCCCGAGGGCGTCTGCACCGGATCGATCGATAGCCGCTTGGCGTGCACTGCCGAGAGGCCATACACCAGTCCGATCAGGACGAGGACACCCAGGACCAAAAGCAAAATCGGGGAGATCCTCGTCACGCCCCAGACGATCATCAGCCCGGCAGCCACGATTCCGACGGTGATCGCGTAGTACAGTTGGGTTCTGACGTGATCGATCAAGTCGGCCCCCGTGAACGTGGCCGAGAGGACGGTCGTATCCGAGATCGGGGAGGTGTGATCGCCGAAGATCGCGCCCGAGAAGACCATCCCGACCACGACGGCGACCATCGTATGCGTGCCAGCGAGCTCCCAGGCGACCGGGATGACGATCGGGGTCATGATGCTCATGGCGGCCCAGGCACTCCCCATCGCAAAGGCGACCAGACCGGTGGTGACCAACACGATGACGGGAAGGATCGTCGGTGAGAGTGCCTGTGTGGCCATATTCGCGACGTAGGGGCCCGTCCCGAGGTCGTTCGCGACGTTGCCGATCGACCACGCGAGGACGAGGATCGTCACGGCCGTGAGCATGAGCGAGAACCCGTCGATCGTGGCGTCCACGCTTTCGCTCAAGGTTAGCTGGTCGTCGATCCACGCGAGGAGATACGTCGAACCGACCATCGAAAACGAACCGAAGATCAGGGCCATCGCGTAATCACCGCCCGTGAGCATGGCCTGCAGGGAGGCACCCGGCTCGTACCCCGACCACAGCGCCGACCCGATCGTGACCGCGATCAAGACCCCGATCGGCAGGAAAAAGGATCGAAGCCGCGGGGACTCGACGTTCGGTTCGCCGAGTTCGGCGGCGACGTCTTGCATCGGGCGGGCGTCCTCCCGATTGACCAGCCCGGACGTCGCGGCGCGGTGCTCGGCCCCGAGCATTTCGCCGTAATCGCGTTTGGACAGGACGATGATCCCGACCATCGCGATCGCGAGAATCGCGTACATATTGAACGGGATCGACTGGAGAAAAACGCTGAATGCGTCGGGAACGGCCGCCGGATCAAGCTCGGTGGCTTCGTAGCCGCTTTCGATCATCGAAAGCTGGTAGGCGACCCACGAGGAGATGCCGAGGGTCGACACCGGGGCGGCAGTCGAATCGACGATGTACGCGAGTTTTTCGCGGGAGATGCGAAGTCGGTCGGAGACGTCTTTTACGCTGCTCCCGACGATCGCCGTGTTGGCGTAATCGTCGAAAAAGAGGACGATCCCCAACAGCCAGGCCACGAGTCCGGCCTTCCGCTGGGAATCGAGGTGTTCGACCGTCCACTCGCGGACGGCATGTGAGCCCCCGAGTCGCCACATCATGGCGATCGCCGACCCGAGAAGCAACAGGAAGATCATGACCTTTGCGTGGAAGGTGCTATCCCCGACCGCGGCGGCGATCCAGGTGAAGGTCTGTCCGACGCCGAGCCCACCCGATTTGATGATCCCGCCCATCCAGACGCCGAGGAACAACGAGAGGACGGCTTTCCTGGTGAGGATTGCAAGCAGGATAGCGAACAACGGCGGAACAAGCGAAAGCGCGCCAAAGTCCGGCATATGAGCCGCGATTTGCCCGCGCATATTAAGCCCTGCGAAGGGCGGGAAGGGGGAGGATTCGCAGGGTGCGAACGGTGGGTCCCACCGCTTGCGTGACTGGGTCGAAGCCGGTATCGAGGTACCCCCGTTACAATCGGTACGACGCTTCGAATCGGTTCAGCCCAGCCGAACCGGGTGCTGACCCCATGACGGCGGGCCGACTGCTCCACCTTGGTGTGCAATGCAATTTTGGGGGTAGCGGGGCTGTAAAAGGGTTTAACAACAATTGCGCGTTAAGTCATTGATATGGCGGTCATCGCGGATGTACGGATTCCCGAGCGGGCCTTCGAGCTCGGCCGGATCCTGGCGGCGGATTCCGGCACGAGCGTCGAGCTCGAGACGATCGTCCCGCTGGGCGAGCGGCCGGTCCCGTTTTTCCGCGTCTTCGATGAATCCACCCTTTTCGAGCCGAAGGTCGCCGACCATCCGGCCGTCAATAACATCTATCCGATCCAACATACCGACGAGGGGACATTGTATGCCATCGATTGGGACGTCTCGACGGACTCGTTTTTCGACGGGCTGTTGGCAAACGAGGCGACGATCCTCGGGGCCCAGTCACTGGCATCTTCGTGGGAGTTCTCGCTTCGCTTTCCATCCCACGACACCTTCGAGGCCTTTGAGACGTACTGCGAGGAGCAGGACCTCCCGATCGAGATCGGGCGGCTGTTCAATCCGACCCGGCCCGATGCAGGTCCATGGTACGGGCTGACCCCAGTACAACGGGAATCACTCACCCGGGCTGTCGAGGCCGGGTATTACGCGATTCCCCGGGACATTTCGACGAACAGCCTGGCTGAGGAGTTCGACGTCTCGGATCAGGCGATGACCGAGCGCTTGCGGCGCGGTATCATGGCACTCGTTTCGAGCACCCTCCTCCTCGAGGACGAGGAGAGCCCTGGCTGGTAGGTATGGGTGCTGTCGGACCGTTTTAGCGGTCCGCACGCGGCAGTTCGATCGTAACGATGTTGCCCTGGGGCTCGCGTTCCTCGAAAGAGAGGGCGCCATCCGAACGTCGCACGACCTGACTCACGAGCCAGAGTCCGAAGCCGCTCCCGTGATAGAGCGGCGTGATCTCGTCCTCCTCGGTCAGCACGGTCCGTTCCATTTCGGGGATGGTCGGTCCCTCGTCCGCGACGCGCACGCGCCCCACGCTGTCGGTCGCTTCGAGCGTGATCGAGACGGTCGGGGATGTCGTCTCGGCGTGGCGGATCGCGTTCTCCACGAGTTCTTCGATCGCCCGGTCGATCGCGTCGGTCGCCATGACCTGTAGCCCTTCCGGTCCGTCGCGTTCGATCGTCACCGCCGGCTGTTGGGTCGTGATCCCGGCGATGACCGTGTCGACGACAGCCCCGATATCCCGTGTCGTCGGTCGGCTCGGGTCGGCGAGCGATTCGACGACCGAGCGTTGTTTGTCCACCGTATCGAGGAGCCGCCGGCTGGTCTCCGTGATGCGACCGGCGTAGGTACTGATCCGGCCATTCGTCGCTGCCTCGATCGTTTCCCCGTACCCCAGAACGACGTTCATGTCCGTGTGCAAGTTGTGCCGGAGGATTCGATCGACGGCCTGCAGCAGTTCGTTGTGGGCTTCGAGGCGCTCTCTGGTGCGACGCTGCTCGTCGATGGCCTGATGGATGCCGACCGCCCGCTGTGGGCCCCCATCCACATCCCAGTCGACGACTTTCCCGACACTTTCGATCCACTTCCAGTCCCCTTCGGCCGTCCGCATCCGGTAGGCGACCTGATAGAGCTCGGCACCATCCTGCAAGTGTGCCTCGAGGGCGTTTTCGTGGCCAGCGCGGTCCTCGGGGTGGATGAGATCGAGCAAATCCTGCAGCTTCGTCCCGACTGTCTCCGGCTCGTACCCGAGCATCTCGGCCCACCGCTTGTCCCGATACACCTCGTCGGTGTGCATGTTCCAGTCCCACACGCCCAATTGTCCCCCTTCGAGGGCCAGTTCCAGGCGTTCTTTGACCGTCGCGAGCTCGCGCTCGCGGTCCCGGCGCTTCGAGATGTCGATCGCCGTGACGTACACCCGCGAGTAGTCCTCCGCGGCTTCTTCGGGGACATACACCTCCAAGATCTCGTCCCGACGGTTCCCGTTCAGGGTCTTGGAAACGGTTTCGGAGCGGAAGTGGGTCCCCCCGTCGGCGATGGTCGCCCACAGCTCCCAGTTCGTCTCACGGGAGGCGTTGGTAAACACCGCATCCAGGTTCGCCATCAACTCGGCTTTCGACTCGGCCTCGTAGTACTCGAGGGCTTTCCGGTTCACGTCGATGATGTCTATTTGCTCGAACAACGCGTCGACCGCCTCGGGGTGGGCGGCGAGATACGCCGCGACGTCGTCGTGTTCGGCGGCGATCTCGTCGACGGCGGCTTTCGCGGCCGAGAAGTCCTCCTCCCAGATGACGACGGGGTTGTTCTCGAACAACGATCGATACCGGGATTCGGCGGCTTCCCGTCGCTCGATTTCGGCCTCGAGCTTCGCGGTCTGCTGTTCGAGGTCCTGTTTGGCCTGTTTCCGTTCGGTCACGTCCGAAAAGACCGTCGCAAAGAGCCCCGATTCCGGCCGGAACGCCGATATCTCCAGGTGTTTCTCGATTGGCTCGTAGAACGTCTCGAACTGGGTCGATTCGCCGGTTTCGACGACCCGGGCGAACTGCTTCAGGAACGGCGGCGCCTCTGTCTTGTACACGTTACTGGCGCGTTTGCCTTCGACGTCGTGTCGTTCCAAACCGAGAATCCGCTCGTACTGCTGGTTCACCCGCAGGATACGATAGTCGACCGGCTCCCCATGGGCATCCGTGAGGAGCTTGTGGACGGCCATCCCCTCGTTCATTTCCTCGAAGAGGTGGCGATAGTCCGAGCGAGACCCAGTCTCGGACCCTGGCCTGGACCGATCGGGGAGAACGGCCTCGACCTGCCTGGCGATTTCGGCCCCGGCGTCCGCGAGCGACGCGACGGTTCGAGCGGCGGTGACAGCATCGCTTGCCACGACCGCCGACCCCTCTGTGGCGACGAGCACGGTCGGCACCGTTTCCCATCGGGCCCTGACCGCCTCGAGCAGGTCCAGCCCCGATCCCGACGCTACCTGGTCGGTTGCCACGACACAATCGTGGGCCCCGGATTCGAACGCCTCGATGGCCGCCTGCTCGTCGGTCACGGTCTCGACGGTGAACGAATCGCTTTCGGCGTCGATGCGGGTGGCGAGTGCCGCCGTCACCGACTTCGGTCCGGCGAGAAGAACGCTGTCGGTGCCACCCATAGGTCCAGTAAGCGAAGCCACCGAATAAACACTTCTGCATCCGTATTCGTTTCAGAAGATCCGCCGATGCAGGATCTGTCTCAGGAACCCGGGGTCGTACTCCCCAGGCGTCACGGCGATTGCGCTGACAGCACTGCCGGCGATCAGTCGGTCCGCCGGTCGGCCAAAGAGCACACCATGAAGCCCGGTGGCCCCGCTGCACGTGACGATGAGGTCGGACCCACGTGTCGCCTCGATGAGACCTCGTGTCCTGTCACTCGCCTCGAAGACACGAATCTCCGCCGGAAGATACAGCTGATCGGCAAGCGCTTGGAGCTGCGATCTGGTTGTTTCCCGTTTCGGGGTCGTCGCACCCGGTTCCACGGTGCTCACAAGTTCTAACCTGGCTCCCATCGTGCTCGCGACGGCTTCAGCAATCATGAGGTTCGTCCCGTCGTCGGGACCACAGTTGGCGACGAGGGAAACCTGCTCGATCTCGTCCAGCCCGTGATCCTCGACCTCGAGGACGTCCTGTTCCACGTGGCGTTTGATCCAGCCGATATCGCTGCCGAACAGTGGGGTGTGAAACTCCTCGCCGCGGCGTTCCAACAGGATGGCGTCTATCCCGTGGTGGTCGGCGTGATTGACGATGGCGTGTTTCGTGTCGTGAGAGGCGGCGGTGCCATACTCGACTGGTACATCGGCTTCGGCGGCGAACCCTGCCATTCGCTCCTCGAAGGATCGATCCCCGGAAACCGGACGGTCACTTGCGGTCCCGAGAGGGAGTTGATCCGGGACCGTATCGAAACGGGTGGCCCGGACTGTCCCGCCCCGAGATGTCGCGATCGCGGCCGCAATCGTGAGGAGCGTTGTCTCCCGTTCAATCGATGTCCATTCTGTAAACGCGACCAGGATGTCATACGTCTCCTCGCCGTTTACGACGGTTGTGGCATGGTCGATGGCGCGTTCCCCGAGTTCCTGGCGGACGGCCTCGGTCGCGGCGCCTTCGCGATCGATGTCACGTTGGGTGCGCACGTAGGTGAGATACCACACGAGCGAGCCGACGACGATCACGACGGCACCGGCGAGCGGGACCAGGCCCATAAACGGGAGCAACACGATTCCGCCACCGATTCCAATCACCTGGGGGATCGGATACAACGGCGTCCTGAAACTTGGCTCGTAACTCGGCAAGTCGGCTTCCCGAAACGCGATCAGGGCGACGTTGACCAGAACGAACACGAGTATTTTGAACGCACTCGCGAGCTTCGCGATCTCTTGGATCGGGACGAAGGCGACCATGAACAGCAAGATCGCGCCCGTGATCGTAATCGCCTGGACGGGCGTGCCAAAGCGATCGTCGACCTGGGCGAACGTGTCGGGGGCCAATGCGTCCCGGCTCATCGCCAGCGGATACCGCGAGGAGGAGAGGATGCCGGCGTTCGCGGTGCTGATGAGCGCGATGACTGCTGCAATGACCACGATGAGGACTCCACCGGCTGCCAGTGTCTCCTCCGCGGCGAGGGCCATCGGAATGTTCGATCCCACGAGCTGCTTGGCCGGAACGACCCCGATCATGACGACGACGATCGCGACGTACAGTGCCGTGGTAAACACAAGGGAGCCGAGGATGCCGAGGGGAATGTTCCGGTCGGGATTCTCGATCTCTTCGGCGACGCTCGCGACCTTCGTTACGCCCGCATACGAGACATACACGAAGCCGGTCGCGGCCAATAAGCCGCCGATACCGCTATCAAAAAAGCCCGCATAGGCGACTGGTTCAATTGACGGGGCACTCCCGACCACGAACCAGGTGAGCGCCGCGAGCATCACAACCACGATCGCGACCTGAAACCGACCGGTCTGTTTCACCCCGACGATGTTGATGAGGATGAGAACGGCGCCAGCCACGAGCGCTACCGGTTTCACCGGGAGGTCAAAAAGCAGGACGAGATATGGGGCGCCACCGATGAGCGCGAGCGCCCCTTTGAAGGTAAGGGAAAACCAGGTCCCCACGCCGGCAATCGTGCCAAGCATCGGGCCCATCCCTCGCTCGATGTAGAGATACGTCCCCCCAGACTCAGGCATGGCCGTTGCCATCTCAGATTTGCTCAGGGCGGCTGGGAGGACGAGGAGACCGGCGAGGAGATAGGCGAAGATGACCGCCGGCCCAGCCATCTTCAGGGCCAAACCCGGCAGAATGAATATCCCGCTGCCGACCATGGCGCCGATGCTGATCGCGAGTACTGATGGCAGTCCGAGATCGCGTTCTAGTTCCTTCATCCCTCCATTACCACTGAGCGGATCTACGCTCAATTGCCTCACAATTACGAACAGATAAACATAAATTACGGGATCTTCACATCAATCTGCCAGTATTTCTTTATGATTTACCCAAACCTGATATCAAACGGTATGTCTGGGCGACACCGCGACGGCGTGACCGACCAACTGGTTAGATACAAACGACACCGACTGGTCGGAGACACTAAGGGGGCCGAGCGTGCGGTACTGAGATAATGACAGATGGGGAGCTCGACGAGATCGACCGGCAGATTCTAGCAGCACTCCAAGGCGACGCCCGCCATATGTCGTCAAGTGACGTGGCCGAGCAGCTCGACATCTCGGCGAGCACTGTCCGATCACGGCTCGGGAAACTCGAAGAAGGGGGCATCATCAGAGGCTACTTTGTGGATATTGATTACGACGCGGCTGGCTACCCGCTATACACAAAGATTGTCTGTACGGCGCCGGTCGCAAAGCGTGACGAACTCGCGAAGCGGGCCCAGGCGATTCGAGGGGTGACGGCAGTGCGAGAGGTCATGACCGGTGAGCGAAACGTCTATGTCAACGCCATCGGTTGTGACCACGACGACCTTAACCGGATTAGCACCGAACTCGATGGATTGGGCCTTCAGGTCGTCGACGAGCAGCTTGTTCGGGACGAATACATCTGCGAGGACACGGGGCTCGCTGACGAAACGTCCTGACCAGGTTTCGCCCAAAACTGCTGCTCAATCCACGAAATCAGTTAGACTAACAGCTGAACGTCCGAATCGCCCATCTCGCGCAGCGCACCGGCCGCGCCGACGCCCGTCTCGACACCCTCGATGAAGTCCTCATCTTCGTAATCCATCAGATCCATCGTCATCTGACAGGCCTGGAACTTCACGCCGTTATCGAGGCCGCGCTGGATCAGTTCGGGGACTGTGTCGGTGCCGACCTCGTCGATCTGCTGGCGCATCTTCTTCGCCGCGAAGCCGTCCATGCCGGGAAGGATGCCCGCGATGTTCGGGACGGGCATGTCCGGGCTCACGGCGGACATTTTGAGCTTCTTGTGTTTGTCCTTGTGGAGCATATCGAGGCCCCAGAACGTGGAGAACACGGTCACGTCCCAGCCGAAGGCCGCGGCCATCGGGCCGAGAATGAGGACTGGATAGGCCATATCCAGCGTGCCTTTGGTGTGGATGATGACCATCTTTGTCGGCCCGTCCTCGTCGTGCTCGTGTGCGTCGATCTGGGATTCGAGCTCTTCGATGCGTGCTTGCAGGTCGTCGATGGTAGGTTCCTCGTCGGTCATGATGGGTGACACCCGGTTGGACAGGGGCGTCGGCTGGCGCCGAGGGGCCACTGTCGTGGTTGCACGGTGCAACTTCGTGATGAGGGTCATAAAAGGGTGTGGCCGATTTTCCGATCCTGGGAGCGTGAGAAAGCCGGTTCCTGTGAACGAGGGCCACACGGTCGACCGAGTGTTGTGGAGAGAAAAGTGGGTATCGTAGGAAACTTGCAAAGCGTGTCCGCGCCCGGTTATCCTGGTTCAGTGACAATCACTCGGCAGCGTCAATGGCTCCCGGCCGACTCTCGATACTCAGTCTTTCGTCTCGTCCTCGTCTTCGTCCTCGTCCGAGTCCGCTTTGCCTGTATCGTCGACTTTCTCCTCGACCGTTTCATCGACTTTTTCTTCGACTGTTTCCTCTACCTTCTCCTCGACCGTTTCACCAACTTTCTCCTCGAC
>CAZVCA010000002.1:24671-31118 GCA_964626045.1 uncultured Halobacteriales archaeon
GTTTCACCAACTTTCTCCTCGACCGTTTCATCGACCGTCTCTTCGACAGATTTCTCGACGGTTTCGTCCACGGTTTCGGCCATGGTTTCCTCGACTTTCTCCCCAACCGACTCCTCGACCGTTTTCTCGACGGTTTCGGCCACGCTTTCCTCGACTTTCTCCCCGACTGACGCCTCGACCTGTTCGTTGATCGTCTCCTCGACCTCCTCGGCGACGTCGTGGCCCACTTCCGCCGACACCTTCTCTTCGACCTCCTGGGCCACCGTGTCCATCTCGCCGCTGATGGTTTCCTCGACGGTTTCACCGACTCCCTCGCTGACCTTCGCTTCGACCTTCGCGGTGACGTCGTCCATCTCCTCGCTGAGCGTATGCTCGACTTCCGAGGTGACGGTTTCTTCGACCTTTTCGGCGACGTCACGGGTCATCCACTCCGGATCGAACCGGGCCATTTTCCACCCGATGTGTACGACATAGGAGGCAAGCACCCCGAGACCGAAGGCGATCCCGACCACCGTTTCGACGACCAGGATGAGCGCGATGGCGATAAAGATCAAAATGCCGTAGGTGAGATCGATGACGAAGTCGACCTGGTTGGCATTCATACGGGCCCACCTCGGACCGTCAACCCAGTCTGTAACAGTTGCATGGGCTGTGGTTTGGCCTCCACGTACAAAACCCCGTTCCGATGGCTTCTCCGCGGATTGGGTTGTCCGGCGGCATGACACACGGCTTAAGGAACTTCGGGCCGAGGTTCCGATATGATCGAACTCCTTCTTCTCCTGGGAATCGGTGTCTCGCTGTTCGTCGGCTTCAACATCGGCGGTGCCACGACCGGGCCAGCCTTCGGACCGGCCGTCGGGTCAAACGCCATCTCGAAGACCGGTGCGGCCGCGCTCATGTCCGTGTTCTTCTTCATCGGTGCGTGGACGATCGGCCGCCGGGTCGTCGCCACGCTGGGGGAGGATCTCATCACCAACGCCAGCGTGTTCACGATCGAGACGAGTATCGTCGTGCTCTTTTTCATCGGGGGCGCGCTGTTCGTGGGGAACTACTTCGGCGTCCCGGCCTCGACGTCGATGACGGCGGTCGGGGCGATCGCCGGCCTGGGGGTTGCGACCAACGAACTGGACTGGGCCGTGATGGGCGAAATCGCCGTCTGGTGGATCGTCGCGCCGATCGTCGGCTTCTGGGTCTCGGGGATGATCGGCCGCTACCTCTACCCGACCATCAACCGGTGGGTCGCGATGGACGAAACTGCGGGCTCGCTCCTCGAGTTCGACCGGTCCGGCCTGATTCCGCGGCCGGTTCGCGGGCCGAACACGACGTCCCGCGAACTCACGGGCGCGATCGTGGTCGTCGCGATTGGGAGCCTGATGGCGTTTTCCTCGGGAACCTCGAACATCGCCAACGCGATCGCGCCGCTCGTGGGCGCGGGCGTGGACATGAACATGATGATCATCCTGGGTGGCGTGGCGGTCGCCGTCGGGGCCTTCACGATCGCTCGCCGGACCCTCGACACGCTCGGGAACGACATCACGGACCTCCCGCTGACGGCGGCGATCATCGTCGCCGTCGTCTCCTCCGCGATCGTTATCGGGCTCTCGGCGATCGGCATCCCGGCCTCTTTCGTGATCATCGCGACGATGTCGATCGTCGGGCTTGGCTGGGGGCGGGCGACCCGTCCCGCGACGATCCCCGAAGTGGTTCACGGGGAGGGGACTGAGGGGGTCTCGGTCGGGGCTCTCGCGGCGGAGGAGCCGGGTGAGGAAGTGCCTCCCATCGGGGAGGAAGATCCGGCCGACATTCCCTCGGCGTCCGACCTGTTCAATCCCTCGACGACCGGCCGGGTGATCGTCATGCAGAACGTCGTCCCGCTGCTTTCGACCATCGGGGCCTATGTCACGTTCACGTTGCTATTCACGCTCGTCTGGTGACTACCCGAAAACGGCGTGAAACGCGGTATTGACCCCGTAGCCAGTCGCGACCGACGTGACCAGCGTGATGACCCAGAACCCGACGGTCACCCCTATTTTGCGCCGCGAAACGCCTGCAGAGCCCGCGGCGAGCCCGCCACCGATGACGCCGGAGATGATGATGTTGTTGAAGGAGATCGGGATTCCCAGCGCGATCGCCGCCTGCGCGATGAGAAAGCCCGGGACGAGGGCGGCGATCGATCGGCGCGCCCCGAGTTGGGCGTACTCGCGGGAGGTGGCCTGTAGGAGTCGTGGCGCACCCATCCAGGCGCCGGCCAGGATCCCGGTCGCACCGACCGCGAGCAACACGATGCTCGGGAGGCCGAGTTCGGTGCCATAGAGGTATTCGAGTGGGCCGGTCGCGAGGCCGACCTGGCTACCCCCACTCGAAAACGCCACGACGCTGCCGAGGACGACGAGGAAGGTACTCACGCCCCGATCGACCGATTGGTGGGTCCGCCGCCTGATGGCGACGAACCCGCCGACCGCAAAGAGGAGTGTCATCGCGACGACCGTCAGATCGATCCCTGCGATGGTGGGAGCGGGGAACTGCCAGGCGACGAACGACGCGATGGAGTTCTGGGTCACCGACGGGGGGCCGGGGATCACGCCGAGCTCGATATTCGCCAGGACGCCGGCGACCACGGCGGCCAACAGTGGAATCCCGACCGTGTCCGGAATATCGTCCCGCCGGAGGATGGTGGCGGTGGTGTAGGCCAACCCACCGGAGACCGGTGGCACCGCGAGCCAGAACAGGCCGATCCCTTGCAGGGTGCCCATACTCGGATCGCCACCCAGGGACAGGCCGACACCGATCATCGCGCCCGTCGTCGCGAACGCGGCCGGGACGGGATAGCCCGCGAAAATGCCGATGGCCATGAACGTCGCGGCCGTCAGCAACCCGGCCGTCGCGGCGAGCGGCGTGATCGAGACACCGTCGACCAGCCCGGTCCCGACGGTCTTTGAAATGCTCCCGCCCTGCAGGAGCGCGCCAGCCCCGGCAAGCAACCCGATGAGGAAGGCCGCCCGCATGGTCGAGATCGCGTTCGCGCCGATCGCGGGCGCAAAGGGCGGTGAGTTGCTGTTCGCCCCCAGCGTCCAGGCGGTGCCGATGCCGATCAGTGTCGCGAGAACGACCAATCCCCAGGCAGTCATGTGTTGGTTGCGAGCAGTCTGCGGAGGTGACCGAACAGGCCGCGGGTTGCTTTCCTATCACGGGCCACGATCACGGTCTCCTCGGTTTGTCTGACGACCTGTCGTGGTACCGAGCCCACGAGTCGCCCGCGCAACGCCCCTTTTCGGCTGGCTCCCAGGACGATGATGTCGTGTTCGGGGGCCGCGTCGACGATCACCGATTCGGCGCTTGTGCCCGTCCCGACCGTCGTGTCGACGTCGATCGATCCGCCGTACGTCGTTTCGAGGATCGACTGCCCCGATTCGAGGTAGTCCGCCGCCGTTTCGGCATCGACCGTTTCGCCGGTGACGGCGAGCAACGAGATCTCGGCGTCGTTTTCCCTGGCGATTGCGCCGGCCCCGTTCACTGCAGCCCGGACGTGGGGACCCCCGGCGATCGGGACGAGTATCGATTCGACGGCCTCGGCTTCCCGTCCCATCCGCTCGGCGTAGACGTCGGTCGAGGCCCGCTCGAACACCGTGTCCACGACCGTGCCCAGGAGTGCATCCGAGCGACTGGGGTCGCTGTCCCAGCCGATGATGAGCGCGGCCGGTTCCGTCCGCTTGACGGCCGAGACGATGCCTTTGGCGACCGACCGAGCGACGACCAGGTCCCGGACGACCTCCACTCCCTCGGGATCCGGCGCCTGGTCGATCAATTCGTGACTGTCGTCGGCGAACTCGCGGACGATCGTTTCGTCCGTGAAAAGAGAAAACGGCGAATCACGCGGTTTTGCCACCACCGAAATGAGCCGCACCCGGCCGGTCCCCTGCCGGGCCATGTCCGCTGCCGTCCGCACCAGTTGGGTCACGTGGTCGGGATCCTCGACTGCGACGAGCACGTCCCCTGTTCGTCCGGTTTCGGCCATTACCACTGTGTAGACAGTACGGGCGGATAAGCGTTCGCGGGGACGCCGTCCCGCGATGGAATGTACGTGTCTGTCCGTCAGTGGACACCTATTTGGTCCTCGGCGTCGTGGGTCGGGTCATGACAGACGGGACGTTCGAGGACTACGGGGGCCGACACGTGCCCGAACCGCTCGAGGAACCGCTTGCCGAACTGGCGGCGGCCTACGACGACATCAAGACCGACCCGGATTTTCAGGCGGAACTGGACCGGTTGCGCCGGGAGTTCGCGGGGCGGCCGACCCCACTCTATCACGCGGCGACGTTGAGTGACCGATACGGCGCGGAGATCTATCTCAAACGCGAGGACCTGCTCCACGGCGGTGCGCACAAGATCAACAACGCCCTGGGACAGGGGTTGCTGGCCGTGCGTGCCGGCAAGGACCGGCTGATCGCGGAGACCGGCGCCGGCCAGCACGGCGTCGCGACCGCGATGGTCGGCGCGGCGCTGGGCCTCGATACCGAGATCTACATGGGCGAGAGTGACGCCGAGCGACAGCGCATGAACGTCTTCCGGATGCGACTGCTGGGTGCGGACGTCGTGGAAGTAAAGCGGGGCGACGCCGGTCTCGCCGAGGCCGTCGATGCCGCCCTGGAGGATTTTGCCGCGAACATCGAGGACACCCATTACCTCGTTGGCAGCGCTGTCGGTCCCGATCCCTTCCCCCGGATGGTCCGGGACTTCCAGTCCGTGATCGGCGATGAGGCCCGCGAGCAGTTCCGTGAGCGGGTCGGCGAACTCCCTGATGCCGCCGTGGCCTGTGTCGGTGGCGGCTCGAACGCGATCGGGCTGTTTCACGCCTTCCGTGACGATGACGTGGCGTTTTACGGCGCCGAGGGTGGGGGCGAGGGGGCGGAGTCAAAGCGGCATGCGGCCCCGCTTTCGGCCGGCGAGGACGGGACCCTCCACGGAATGGCAACCCGCGTGATCGGGGACGAGACGGAGGTCCACTCGGTCTCGGCCGGGCTGGATTATCCGGGTGTCGGGCCGGAACACGCCATGTTCCGGGCGATCGGCCGGGCCGAGTACCGGGCGATCGAAGACGACGACGCCCTGGCTGCCTTCCGGACCCTCTCGGAAACGGAGGGGATCATTCCAGCCCTGGAATCGAGTCACGCAATCGCGCTGGCCGAGGAGCTCGCTGCCGATCACGACACCATCCTCATCAACCTCTCGGGCCGCGGGGACAAGGACATGGACATCGCGGCCGAGGCCTTCGATTTCGGGGCCTGAACGGCCAGAACGGTTTTCCCCGCTTCGCTCGGAGAGACACGTATGTCCACGGGTGTTTTTGACGAGCTGTCGCTTCGCTCGGTCACCGCACGGAATCGAATCGCCCTCTCCCCGATGTGTCAGTATTCGGCGGGGACTGACGGTATCGCGACCGAATGGCACCGCGTCCATTACGGCTCCAGAGCGGTCGGGGGCGCCGGCATCGTCATGTTCGAAGCGACCGCCGTCGAGGCCCGTGGCCGCATCTCGCCCCACGACCTCGGGCTCTGGACCGACGAACAGGCCAGCGCGCTTGCCCCGATCGCGGACTTCGTCGCCGAACAGGGAGCGGTCCCGGCCGTGCAACTGGCCCACGCGGGTCGAAAGGCCTCGAAATCACGGCCCTGGGACGGGTCGGCGCCGCTCCAGCCGGATGACGGTGGCTGGACGGTCGTGGCCCCCAGCGACCGGCCGTTTCCATACGACGAGCAAGCCCCGCCGACCGAGCGCCTCGATCCCGCGGACATCGACGAGATCGTGACGGCCTTCGGTGAAGCCGCGACACGGGCCGTCGAGGCCGGGTTCGAGGCCGTCGAAATCCACGGGGCCCACGGCTATCTCATCCACGAGTTCCTCTCGCCGGTCACCAACCAGCGCAGTGACGCCTACGGTGGCGACTTCGCGGGCCGGACCAGATTCGTTCGCGAGGTGTACGAGGCGGTCCGATCGGCGGTCGGCGAGCGCGTGCCCGTGTTCCTTCGCGTGTCCGGTACTGACTGGCTGCCCGACCGCCCCTCCTGGACCATCGAGGACACCGTCAGGCTCGCGGAGGATTTGGCCGCCGAGGGCCTCGATCTGCTCGACGTGAGCAGCGGCGGTATCCATCCAGATCAGGAGATCTCGTACGCCGGGCCGAACTACCAGGTCGCCCTGGCCGAACAGGTCCGAGCGGAGACCAGTATCCCGGCAGTGGGAACCGTCGGCCAGATTCGGACGGCCGAACAGGCCGAAGCGCTTGTTAGAAACGGCCGAAGCGACGTGGCGATCGTGGGCCGCAAGCTGCTCAACGACCCGTATTTCCCGCTCCGGGCGGCACAGGACCTCTACGACACCGAGGCCGAGGTGCCCGTTCAGTACCAGCGGGGCTGGTAGCGACCGGGAACCCAGCAAGCGGGGCTGGTA
>CAZVCA010000002.1:31218-32831 GCA_964626045.1 uncultured Halobacteriales archaeon
AGCGGGGCTGGTAGCGACCGGGAACCCAGCAAGCGGGGCTGGTACGGACCCGGCAACCAGTACCAGCGGGGCTGGTACCTCCACCGATCCGGAACCGGGATCGCCTGAACGTTTATTGCTGGTGGCGACCGGATGCAACAATAATGCAGCAGTACCTCGATCTCATCACGGCCGTCCTCGAAGGGGGCAGTTACGAGGAAAACCGGACGGGCGTCGATACGCTCGCGGGTTTCTCCCATCACTACACGGTCGACCTCCAGGAGGGCTTCCCGCTTCTCACCACGAAGGACCTCTCGGGGGCCCGCTGGAACTCGCTGATCCACGAACTGATCTGGTATCTCTCCGGCGAGGAACACATTCGCACCCTCCGGGAGGAGACCGGGATCTGGGACGCCTGGGCCGACGCGGAGGGCCACCTCGATACGGCCTATGGTCGGTTCTGGCGCCGGTATCCGGTCCCCGACGAGGACGCTCGACTCCCCGGGGAGTCCTGGCCGGATCCGGACAGCCCCTATCTGAACGACGAGGGGACCTTCGACCAGATCGCGTACGTCCTTGACGGCCTCAAACACAACCCGGAGAGCCGTCGGCTAGTCGTCAACGCCTGGCATCCCGCCAACGCCGCGGATTCGACGCTCCCGCCCTGTCATTACACCTTCGTCTTTTCCGTCCAGGAGGGGCGCCTGCATACCCATCTCCAGCAACGATCCGGGGATATCGCGCTTGGCATCCCCTTCAATATCGCCTCGTACGCGCTGCTCACCCACGCCGTCGCCCAGGAGGTCGGGATACCGGTCGGCGAATTCGGCCACAGCGTCGTCGACGCGCACATCTACCTGGGCGAGGGCGAACGGGGCGCCTGGTACGAGGAGGCGCTCCCGGAACTTCGATCGCACCTCGCCGAGGTCGAGGCCCCCGGGGAGTACGCTTTGGTCCGAGACTGGGTACAAGAGACGGCCCCGCCGGACCCCGAGGGGTACGATCACGTCCCCGGCCTGCTCACGCAATTGACCCGGGAACCCCGCGAGCGCCCGCGGATCGAGGTCGCCGACCGCCCGCTTGACGCCATCACAGCCGATGACATCACGCTACGGGGGTACGATCCCGCGCCGCCTCTCGACTTCGCGGTGGCCGAATGAAGGTCGCCATCGTCGCAGCGATCGCGGACAACGGCGTGATCGGCAACGAGGGGGAGATGCCCTGGCAGTATCCCGCGGATCTGGCCCGTTTCAAGGACCTCACGGTGGGGCATCCGGTGATTATGGGCCGCCGAACGTTCGAATCGATCACCGAGCGCCTCGGAGGCCCCCTTCCCGACCGGCTGAACGTCGTGTTGTCGACCCGTGACCTCGACCTCCCCGACGGAGCGGTCCAGGCCGAGGGCATCGATGCGGCGCTGGATATCGCCCGGGAGACGGGGTCGACAGTCACCTACGTCGTGGGCGGTGGATCCGTGTACGAACAGTTCCTCCCCCTGGCCGATCGCCTGCACGTTACTGAGATTCCGGAACGGCCCGCGGGAGACACCGAGTTTCCGGAATGGGACCCGTCCGCGTGGGACCTCACTGATCGTGAGACGGTGGGGGACCTCGTGTTCAAAACCTACGAGCGGC
>CAZVCA010000002.1:32931-60264 GCA_964626045.1 uncultured Halobacteriales archaeon
GAGAAAAACCGCTCGGAGCGCGTTATTCGGAGACGGTGATCGCGTCGACCGGGCAGGCCTCTTCGGCTTCCCGGGCGCGGTCGAGGGCGTCGCCGTCGACTTCTTCCATCCCCTCGACGACGTACGCGAAGCCGTCGTCGCCCATCTCGTAGATGTCGGGATGCATCGATGCACAAACCTGATCGCCAATACAGAGGTCCTGATCGACTTCAACTGTCGCCATGATGGTAGTACCCGTCCGTAATGTAGTGACTTTTCCTATATAAGACGCCCTATATCGTCGCCGACGTGGGTGTGAGTTACACGCAAACTGTCACGGAGGTGAACCAGCAAACCGCCTGGGGGGTAGAATCGTGGCTCCTGAGCTAATTGGTGGATCCATAAACGACTGCCACGATCTCATAGGTGGCTGCATAAATGACTGGAACCTACCGCGAACGGCTTCGTTCACCTGGAGAAAATCGAGGGGGTGCTTCGTGGTGGTTTGCGGGAAATCTCCTCGGTTCTGGGCCGTTTTCGGGTTGGCTATCGTGTCTGGTACCGTGATGAATCGGCGTATAGCGGCGTCATGAACCGAAGCGGCCGGCTATCCGCCGATTAGTGGCTTGTTCCGACGGTCGCTTCCACCTGGGTGAAAATTTCAACATCTCCAGTTGAAACAAAGGGGTGCTGGACCGACGGCGGTGGGTTGGTGGAACGGTCCCTCGTTCCCGCCGGTGTCAGTGGTAACGGTTTTGCCGGCCCTCCTGCTAGGGTGGCTATGGATCCCCGCAGCCGGCTCGGCGCCGTTCGCCTCGGCGAGCCGGCACTGGCCGTGCTGGTTTCAGGTATCGCCAGCATGGGGCTCGAAATTCTGGCGGGCCGCATGATCGCCCCCGAATTCGGGAGTTCGATCTACACCTGGGGGAGCATCATCGGGGTCTTTCTCGCCGCGCTCAGCCTCGGATACGTCCGTGGCGGCCAGCGAGCTCCCCGCCACGCCGACGTGTCGGCCCTCGAGACGTTGCTGCTCTGGACGACCGTCTACGTCGCCTTCCTCCTCTTTGCCGGAGAGTTCTTGCTCAGACAGAGTGGCACGCTGCCGATTCCCGCCAGATACAGCTCCCTCGTTCCGGTGACTGTCCTTTTTGGCCCCCCAACCTACCTGCTGGGCTTTATCAGTCCCTACGCCGCCGAATTGTCGACGGCCGAGAGCACGGGTGAAGCCTCCGGGCGGGTGTACGCCATCGGGACGATCGGCAGCATTGTGGGCGCCTTCGGGACGACCTACCTCCTCATTCCGACTCTCTCTGTGGAGGCGATCGGGCTGAGTTTCGGCGTGCTCCTCCTCCTGACCGCCCTCCGCTTGGCCTGGAGCGAGCTGTCGGGGCGACGGGTGGTTCGGATCGCCGCCGTGGCCGCGCTGCTGGCCGGTGCCGTCCTGGCCCCCTCGTTCGGGGTCGCGCTTTCGGGTGACACCGTCTACCAGACACAGACTGCCTACCAGGAACTGCGCGTCGCCGACCAGGACGGCGTCCGGACGCTGTATCTCGACGGCGTCTCGCACAGCGCCCGGGACCTGTCGGATCCCGACCGGCACGTTTTCACGTACACCCGCTACTTCCACCTGCCCTTTCTCTACACTGAGGACGTCGAAAACGTGCTCTTCATCGGTGGGGGCGGGTTCACCGGCCCGTCTATCTTTGCGGACCGCTATGACGTGCACGTCGACGTCGTCGAGATCGACCCGGCGGTCGTCGACGCCGCCGAGACCTACTTCGGCATGGAGCCGGGGCCGAACCTCACGGTTCACACCATGGACGGCCGTGAATACCTCCGCGAGACCGAGACCGAATACGACGTCATCGTGCTGGACGCCTATCGGCGGGATACGGTGCCCTTCCACCTGACGACGACCGAGTTTTTCGCCCTGACTCGCGAGCGACTCTCGGCGGACGGGGTACTCCTGGCAAACGTCATTTCCGCCCCGAGCGGTCCCGGCTCGGCCTTTTTCAGGGCGGAGTATGGGACGGTGCAGACCCAATTCGAAACGGTCGATGCCTACCGGACGGCGAGTCCGGGGGTCGTCCAGAACGTGGAACTCGTCGCGACGATGCAGGGGCCGCCCCCATCGACTCCGGAACTCCGCGAGCGAGCGGCGACGCGACCGATCGACTACGAACTTGAGGACGCGCTCGACCGCCGGATCGGGGCCGTAAAAACCGATGACGTCCCCGTCTTGCGGGACGACGACGCGCCGGTCGACGCGCTGCTCGATCCGATGGTCGGCCAGCGGTACGTCGTCGAAACCGGGGCGACCGGGGGCCCGACGAACGACTCGGTCGCGTAGCCTGGCGGCGAGTTTTCCCCGTCGTCGGGGAATTTTTATCCGTACCCGTCGTCGGACACGGCATGGACTCCCGCATTTCAGGGTTTTACAAGCTGCCAGTGGATGACCGACGGGCGGAGATCGCCGACCGCGCCGACCTCTCCGAAGATGCTGTCGCGGCGATCGGCGGGACGGGACTCACCGAGGAGTTGGCGGATACCGTCAGCGAGAACGTCATCGGGACGATCGAATATCCGATTTCGGTCGCGACGAACTTCCGGATCGACGGCGAGGATCGCCTGATTCCGATGGCGATCGAGGAGACGAGTGTCGTCGCCGCCGCGTCCTACGCCGCCCGTATGGCCCGTGTGCAGGGTGGCTTCGAAACGGAGGTCGAGCCGCCCCGCATGATCGCCCAGATCCAGGCCGTGGACGTCACCGATCCGGAGGCCGCCAGGCTGCGCATTCTCAAGGAAAAGGAACGCCTGCAGGAGTTGGCCGACGAACAGGATCCGACCCTCGTGAAGTTCGGTGGGGGGTGTGAGGACATCGAGGTCCGGGTCGTCGACACGCCCACCGGGTCGATGGTCGTCACCCATCTGATCGTCAACGTGCAAGACGCGATGGGTGGCAACGCGGTCAACACGATGGCCGAAGCGCTGGCGCCCGAAATCGAGGACCTCACCGGCGGGGACGTCGAGATGCGGATCCTCTCGAACCTGGCGGATCGCCGGCTCGCGAGGGCGACCTGCACGATCCCACCCGAAGAGCTTGCAGACGAGGAAAGCGAGTTCACTGGTGAGGAGGTCCGGGATCGGATCGTCGACGCCTGGGCCTTCGCCATGGGCGACCCGTACCGGGCGGCGACCCACAACAAGGGGATCATGAACGGGATCGACGCGGTCACGACAGCCACCTACAACGACTGGCGGGCGATGGAAGCGGGGGCCCACGCCTACGCAGCCCAGGACGGCTACGACTCGCTGACGAGTTACGAAGTCGACGCCGAGGGCAATCTGGCCTGCACGATCGAACTCCCGATCCAGGTGGGGACCGTCGGTGGGGCGACCGGGCTCCAGCCGGTCGCACAGGCCGCGATGGAGATTCTCGACGTGGATTCGGCCCCCGAGATGGCTGGGGTCCTGGCCTCGGTCGGCCTCGCACAGAACCTGGCGGCACTTCGCGCGCTCGTGAGCGAAGGGATCCAGCAGGGCCACATGCGCTTGCACGCACAGAACATTGCCATCCAGGCCGGTGCCGAGGGCGACCTGATCGATCGGGTCGCCGAGCAGATGATCGAGGCGGATGCCATCGGCCAAACCGAAGCCGAGGAGATCCTGGCCTCGCTCGAGGCGTCCGCAGGCGAGTGAGCCACGCGGGGCCACCCGCGCGTCAGTATTCACAGGCTGGCACAATACCGGGTGGCCAAATCTTGGTATTGCTTCGCACGGAATAAATTCACACACGCCCTGAGCATCCCGCATAGCACCATTCCTTCCGGTTTGTGAGCCAGGGTGGGCTAAGCGCGGCCGTTCCCAGCCCAACACATATTAATACCTGGGGCAGTAGTGTTGAATCAAGATGGCAATACTCTCCGACGAGAACCGCGACGACGTTACGGAAGTCTTCGATGAAATGGACCGGGAGATCACGGCACACGTCTTCACAGACGGCAACTGTGAGTACTGTGACGAGACCGTCGAACTCAACGAGGAACTCGCGGAACTCACCGACCTGTACACGGTCGAAGTCCACGACATGGACAGCGAGGCGGCCGAGGAATGGGACGCGACGAAATACGACAACGCGCCGGTGACGGTGCTGACCGACGGCGAGATTCGGGGCGTTCGCTACTTCGGTATCCCTTCGGGCCAGGAGTTCGGTGCCTACGTCCGTGACATCGTCGCCGTCTCGACAGGCGAGAGCGGCCTCGACGAGGACATCAAAGCCGAACTGGCCGAGATCGAGGATCCGGTCAACATCAAAGTCTTCGTCACGCTGACCTGCCCGCACTGTCCTCAGGCCGTCGAGACGGCCCACAAGTTCGCGATCGAGAACCCGAACATCACGAGCGAGATGGTCGAGTCCCAGGAGTTCATGGACCTCGCCCAGCAGTTCGGCGTCCGCGGCGTGCCCCAGGTCAACATCAACGACGAAGCCGCCGAGTTCACGGGCGCCCAGCCGCCCCAGCAGTTCCTCGAACAGGTCAAGGCCGCGCTGTAAGCGACGGTTCCGAGTTCGATCGCTGATTTCTCCCGCAAACGTCTGACGCCCGTCATACATGCGCGGGCGCCGTTTCGAGTGGAACAGCGGCTTTGTGGCCCTGAACCGGGCCGTATATCGTTGGCGGGGCCTCGGCCGACCTTCGTAATTCGGGCAAAAACCGCCAGACTGCGACACCACCAACCCCTCCGTTTCAACTGGAACCACTCAAACGGACGGAATTTGCCGCTTCTCGCCTCGAACGCACGCCCTTTGTTTCATGTGGAACTACTTTTCGACGTCGAGCAAGGCGACCCGTTCTTGCACCAGGGCCGACAGATCACCCGTCGTCGCGGCCCGCTCGGCGTCGGTGATCCCGAAGTAGTCGGTGATCGCTTCCTCGTCGGGTTCGATCGGGCCAGGATCGACGTGTTCCTCGACGGCCGTGGCCGCAGCCGCCTGGGCCGGCCCGTCCAGGAGCACGATCACGGACTGGCTGCCTTCTTTCAGGCCCAACGCCATCGCGTCGTCGATCTGTCGCCGCCCGGCGGCGTAGAGCAACACCTCGACGGCCAGGTCGTCGGCCACGTTCTCTCCCCGGGTCATCGAGCGTTTTGCATGCTCGAGGGCCGCCCGAAGATGGGCTTTGCCAGCGATGTACCTGGCGTCGAAGGCCTGGATCAACACGTCGTGGGTGTTCCCGATCGATTCGAGGGTCGAAAGAACGGTGGCCAGGTCCTCGTAGGTGGCTTTGGCCGGAATGTCGGCGGCGTCCTCCCCAGCCCCGTCCGAATCGGCGGCTGATGCGATATGGACCCGGCCGGTGACCGTCTTCATTCGAACTCACCCAGGTTTGCCTGCGTGCCGTCATCCTGCTCGCCCCCATCGGCATCTGGCGCTTGGGAGACTGCCTGTGTCTCAACCGGCGTCCCTCCCTCCTCGGTGCCCTCCACGTTGTCGAGGTCGGGGTCCGGGTGACCAGCCCCCTCCAGGACCGTTTCGGCCGTCTTCTGTCGCCCCTTGAGGGCCCCGAGCACGCGTTGTTTGTCCGCGTGTCGCAGGGCCTCCCGCGTTTCGAAACCGGCCTCGTAGAGGCGTCGCGCCCGCTTGCGGCCGACCTGGCGGACGCCGACGAGGTCGAGGAGTTCAGCTTTGATGCCGTGTTCGACCCGGATCCGCGCTTCACGGATCTGTGGAGCCGAACTAACGTTTAGCTCAGCGGCGAGGCGTTCAGCGGCCTGGAGCAGCCACTCGGCGGTCTCGACCTTGCCCCGAATATCACCGGGGCCGACGCCGTAGCGCTCGGTGATCCGGTCCTCGTCGAGTTCGGTTGCCCAATCCTCCAGGAGTTTGGCCGTCTTCAGCGCCGACAGCCAGTCCTCGAACTCGCCTTCCGCGAATTCGGAGGGCGTCTCGCCCAACAGTTCGGCCTCCCGCTCGTACAAGAGCTCGGTGTACGTCGAGGCGTCGCCCGATTTCAGGTAGAGCTCGTACATGTCCGGGGTGCGACTGACGAGGTGGTAGAGCCCGAGCGGCGAGGGCTCCCCCTGGCCGGCCCGGAGTCCGTCGATGATGATCGCCGCGGACATCGGGTCGAGGTAGAGCTGGGACACCAGATGGCCCGCCGGGGTGGCCCGGAGCTCGTCCCCATCTCGATCGAGGAAGTCGTTTGCCACGAGGTAATCGAGGACGTCCTCGGTGACCGTTTCCAGCCGGGTCGGATCGTCCGTCTGGGAGGCATACAGCGTCTCGCCCAGGAACGTGAGCAGGCCGTCGTGGGTGTGGACAAAGCCGGTCGCGATAGTCGAGAGGACGTGTGAGCGCAGGGCCGGCTCGGCGGCCAGCTTCGAGCGGACGGGCTCTGGTTCGGCGTAGATGTACCGATCGAAGAGCTCCTCGAGTTCGTCGTGACTCTTGGCGAGGAGGACCGCCTCCCCGTGTGGATCCCGGCCCGGCCGCCCGGCCCGCCCGAACATCTGGTGGACTTCGAGGGTCGAAAGTGGGGCCATTCCGCCTGTCGAGCCATCGTAGCGTCGCCAGTCACGGACGATGACCCGCCGGCTCGGGGTGTTGACCCCGGCCGCGAGCGTCGGCGTCGCCGCGACCGCCCGGATGAGCCGGTCACGGAACGCCTCCTCGACGATCGAGCGATGATCGCGGGCCAATCCCGCGTGGTGAAAGGCCGCCCCGTGCTCCACGGCCGCGGCCAGGTCCTCGCTCGTTTCCGTGTCGCTCACCGACCGGATCTCATTCGCGAGTTCCTGGAGGGCCTCCCGATCGGCCGCGGCCAGGTCCTGCTCGGTGACCGCGCCCAATCGACGCGCTGCCGCCTCCGCGTTTCGGCGGGAGTTGACGAACACCAAGGCCGAACCGCCCTCCTCGATGGTATCGTTGACGAGGGCCTCGGTCTGGTCCTGCGAGCCGGTCGGGAGCTCCGTCGTCGTGCCGTCATCGAGATGGAGCGCGTCCCCGTAGTGCACGCCCGTGCGGAGCTCGATCGGGCGCCACTCGGAATCCACCAGTTCGGCGTCGAGCCACGTGGCGATCTCGTCGGCGTTGCCGATCGTGGCCGACAGGGCGATCACCTGGAGGGCGGCCACCCGGGAGCGGAGCTTCGCGAGTGTTACCTCCAACGTCGGCCCGCGGCTGCGGTCGTCGACCAGATGGACCTCGTCGGCGACGACACAGGCGAGATCACCGATCCAGTCGGCCCCGTTCCGGATCAGCGAGTCGACTTTCTCCGAGGTGGCGACCACGATGTCGGCGTTGCCGAGCCAGTCGCCGTCGCTCTCGTAGTTGCCGGTCGAGACCGCAACGTCGAGGCCAAAGGTCTCCAGTCGCTCGAACTCGGCGGCTTTCTCGCTGGCCAGGGCCCGGAGCGGCACGATGTAGAGGGCCATCCCGTCACTGTCGGCGATGGCAGCGAGCATTCCTAACTGCGCGATGAGGGTCTTACCGCTCGCGGTCGGGACGCTCGCCACGACGCTCTCGCCTTCGAGTACCCCGGCCTCGACGGCGGCGGCCTGCGGCGGATAGAGCTCTTCGATCCCGGCGTCGGCGAAGTGGGCGGCCACCCCGTCGGGCACCCCCGACAGGTCCCGTAGCTGCATTACTCCGGGGTACTCCGTCCCCGGATAAAAACTGCCGGGCTCGGCCCGCGCCGGTTCCCGAATCGATCCTGGCGGGCCCAGCCGCGCCATTTTAACCCCTGTGGCCCGACTCCCCGGGTAATGAGCGAGGAATTCGACAAGGAAGCCGAACGGGAACGGCTTCGCGAGAAATACGAGGCCGACAGCGAGGGCCGCGAGGCCACCGAACGGATGAGTCAGCTCCTCTTGCAGGGAGCGACGATGACCAACAAACACTGTGACACCTGTGGCTCGCCGATCTTCCGATACCAGGGCCAGGAGTTCTGCCCCACCTGTCAGGCCGCTGCCCAGGGGGCCGATGCGGAATCGGCTGCCGGTGGCGCTAACGCGGCGACTGCGTCGGGCGACGAGGCGTCGAACGCACAGGCAACCGCCACCGGAACAAACGCGGCATCGCAGTCCTCCCAACCGCCGGCCGAGGCGGCGACTGATGGGTCACAGGCCACCCCGTCCCACGAATCGGTTGGCGCGGCCTCGACGGGCACGGCCGAACTGGGTGGGACAACCCGATCCCAGCAGGCCGCCGCCACGAATCAAGCGGGGACCACGGCCGAGGCGAACGGGGCGGCGGTCGCCGACTCGCTGGCCGAGACCATCACGATCCTTTCCGAGCGGGCCCGGCAAAGCGAGGATCCGCGGCAGGCAAAAACCCTGCTCGAAGCCGCCAGGGAGGCCGCGGAGACCCTCGTGACCCTCCAGGGGCGCTGAGATGCAGATCGCACACGTTCTCGTTCCGATCGACGGCACGGACGTCGGCTTCCGGGCCCTCACCTTCGGGGCCGACCTCGCGGCGAAATTCGAGGCAAAACTCGACGCGGTCCACATCACGACCGAGGAGACCGAGGCAAACGCGCCGGTCCTCGACCGCGCCGAGCGGATCCTCGCCACGTCCGACGCGACGACGAGTCTCGAAGTGTCGCCGAACCTCGATCTCGATTTCCGCCCGGCAGATCGCCTGGGCGAAGACATCCTCGACCTCGTCGCCGAACGCGGATACGACCACGTCGTCATGGGCCATCAGGAGCCGCCGGGACCGGTCGAGCGGGCGATCCTTGGGAGTGCCTCCGAAACAGTCCTCCGGAGCGAGCGGGTGACCCTGACAGTCGTTCCCTGATTGTAGCCACTATCGGTCGGGCACGTAGTCGCTCCCGACCACTTCGCGGATCCGATCTGCTGTTATGTCGCCGACGCCATCGACGGCTTGGAGCACTTTGCGATCAGCCGTGAGGACGGCTTCGACGGATCCCAGCGAGGCAAGCAGCGAGCGGGCGGTGACCGGACCGATGTCGGCGATCGAGGAGACGACGTACTCCTGTTGTTCGGCGAGGGTTTTGGCCGCCGACTCGCCGTGGACGCTGACTTCCCGGCGCTTTTCTTCCTGTTCGCGTCTGGCGATCGTTTCGAGTAAGCTGGCGGTGTCCGCCTCGTCCGTGGTACGGAGTACGGAGATCCCGAAGTCGACGGCGAGACTTGCCAGCGCCCCCCGGATCGCGTTCGGGTGGACGTTCCGCTCGCCGTAGAGGTCGCCCTCGCCCTCGATGAGGAGAACTGGCCGACCGTAATGCTGGGTCAGATCGCCGACCTGATCGAAGAGGTCCCGGTCGCCGTCAAAGAGCGTCGAGAGGAAGTCCGCGATCGTCTTCCGCTCCACGGCCACCCGATCGGAGCAGACGTAATCGCCGACAGCGAGGGTTTCGAGGCGGGTCTCAAGCCCCTCGGTCGAATTGAGTGTCCGAGCGATGCTGGCATCGAGTTCCCGTTGATCGATCACGATCTCGACAGTCTCGTCCGCGCCGGCTTCCGCGACGACCGCGTCTTCGGCGTCCGCTTTTGGGGCCGATCCGTCCCCGTCCGCTGTGGCGGTGGGGCCCTCGCCTCCACTGCTGCCCGGCTCCTCGGGGTCGGCCACGGGTTCGCTCTCCTGGCCGCTCGATCCGGGATCAACCTCGTCATCGGCTCCGGAATCGAAATCCGCGATGCCCGATTGACCGCCGGACGTACCCTTCTCGGTTCTGGCAGGCGTGTCGGCATCAGCTTCCCCTTTCGTGTCAGTGTCGGCCGATTTGTTGCCTGCCGATGCGGTGTCCGTATCGGCGGTCGCTTCGTCGTAGGCGTCGAGGGTCGCCTGGCCGTACTTCTGTTCGAGCAGGTCCGCGTTTTCCTTGAGCGATTCGAGGTCCTCGGCCATCTGTTGCTCGCGTCGCCGGGAGATCCAGAAGAACGTCTCGTCGCGGGTGTCCTCGGCCATGAGCACGACGACCCGCCCCCGCTCCTGGCGGCCGGTCCGGCCACGCCGCTGGATCGACCGGATCGCGTTGGGCACTGGCTCGAAGAAACAGACCAGGTCGACCTCCGGGACGTCGAGCCCCTCCTCTCCCACAGACGTCGACACGAGGACCTCGAACTCCCCGTCACGGAAGGCCTCGAGGACCGCGGTCTGTTCGGTCTGGGTCATCCCCTCGGACTCCTCTTTCGTTGTCTGGCCGACGAACCGCCGGGTGTCGAAATGCTCGCCGAGGAACTCGGTCAGCGATTCGGCGGTATCCCGCGATTCGGTGAAGACGATCACCCGCTCGCCGCCCTTGATGCCGAGGGTCTCGGCCAGGAGGATCCGCACCTCGCGGAACTTGGGATGGAGGTCGTCGTAGGTCCGGGCTTGCTCCATCGCCCGGCGGACCTCCGGATCCGAGACAAAGCGCTGACTCGCCTTCGAGGCGCTCGAGGAGCGGGCCGCTTGCTGCTGGCGCTCGAAGTACCGCCGCAGGGCGTCGACGGACTGGGTTTCGACGAGCTCGATCGCCCGCCTGATCTTCATGATCTCGGCGTGGATGGACATCCCCTCGTAGCCGTCGGGATCGTCCCGGTCGATCAACCGCTGGAGCTTTCCCCGGATCTCGTGGAGGTCACTCTGAGAGATCGTTGGGTCAGTCGAGTTCCACACGCCCAGGTCGACGAGCTGTTCCAGTCGGTCAGCGAGCACGTCTTGCAGCCGATCCCGCATCTCGATCACCGCGTCTGGGAGGGTTACTTTGATCCAGTCGACCTCGGTTTCCTCGGTGAAGGCGGCGACGTCGGGGTCGGATTCGGTCTTGACAGCGATCTCCTCCAGGCCGAGGTTTTCGATCACCGTGCCGATCGCTTCCTCGTCGTCCCCCGGCGAGGCACTCATGCCGGTCACGAGCGGGTTCGTGGCGACTGCATGATACCGTTCGGCGATGTAGGGGTAGGGGTAGTCCCCGGTCGCCCGGTGACATTCGTCGAAGGTGAGGTGGACCACGTCCGTCAGGTCGATGCGGTTCCCGAGCAGGTCGTTTTCGACGACCTGTGGGGTCGCGATGATAACCCGGCCCTGGTCGAACAGCTCGGCACGATCGTCGGGTCGGGTGTCACCCGTGAACACGATGATCTCGTCGTCAGCGATTGCGAGGGCGTCCCGATAGGTCCCCGCGTGTTGCTCCACGAGGGGTTTGGTCGGGGCGAGGAGGATCGCGGTCCCATCCGGGTGGTCCTGCAACCGGTGGGCGGTCACTCGCAAACTCACCGCGGTTTTCCCGAGGCCCGTCGGGAGCGAGACGAGCGTGTGGGCCGATCGAGCCGTCTCGACCAGCTCCCGCTGGTACGGTCGATCGTCGAGCACGCCGGGCTCGATCAGCGGGTGGTCGACGGGGTCCAGGCTACCGGCTCCCATTCGACGAAACGTTGTTCGTTCTGCGGGTTAAGGGTTCGTGTCCCCCGGTTCAGAAGAGGAGCAATCCGGCCTGGATCCCCGCGGCGGCCACGATCGGGATCGTGAGGTTGTCGTCGACGACGTAGCCCGCGATCGTCGGTTTCAGCCCGTCAGCGGCGGTGGCGGCGCTTGCGCCCAGTACCGCCGGCCCGGGCCCCAATCGGAGCAACCCGGCGATTCCCACACAGATACCGAAGGTGGCGAGCAACACGTACCCCTGTTTCACCTCGAGGCGGCCACTCGAGATGATGCCGCTGATCGGATCGGCGATCGTGAGCATGAGCAACGCCGGGACGGCCACCCGGGGCTGGAAGAGGAGAACCGTCACCGCCCCGCCCACGAGCGCGAGCGCATACCCAGCCGGCCAGTTGGCCTCGTACTCGCGGGTAAATCGCTGATAGACCCACAATTCGAGATAGCCGCTGAGTCTGAGCCCTTCGAGGACGGTCGCGATCGCGAGGGCCAGCAGCACGATTCCCTGGACCTGCATCCACGAAAGAATCCCTCCCAGGTAGGCCAGGGGAATCAGACTGCCACTCACGTGCACGAGCCGCCGGCCGGGTTCGTTCACAGTTGCTCGAACGTGCGATCGCCGTCTCGGAGCGCTGCGAGGGTTTCCGGGAGCGCCTCGATCGCGACCCGTGCCTGTTCGGTCGTATCCCGATCCCGCACCGTGACGGTATCCGTCTCGAGGCTCTCGTAATCCACCGTCACGCTGTAGGGCGTCCCGATTTCGTCCTGGCGGCGGTATCGTCGGCCGATGGCCCCCGAATCGTCGTAGGAGACCGAGAGGCCAGCGTCCCGCAAGTCGGCGGCCAGGTCACGGGCCCGCTCGCCCATCCCGTCCTTGTCCATCAGGGGAAAGACGCCGACGAGGGTCGGGGCCATTTCGGGCGGGAGGCGGAGGACGGTCCGTTCCTCGCCGTCGATCTCGTCCTCGTCGTAGGCGTGGACGAGGATCGCATAGACGGTCCGATCGATCCCCATCGAGGGTTCGATGACGTGGGGGGTCTTGTGCTCGCCGCGTTCGGTGACCGTCTCGACCGTGAAGCCGGTCTGCTCGATCGGCACCTCGACGGTCTCCTCGGCCAGTTCGACGGTCACCGCATCGCCCTCGAAGGCCGACCGGTCAGCCTCGGCGAGATCTTCCAGTGCCGCGGCGATGTCGGCGGCTTTGGAGCCGTATTCGGGCCCGAGCGCGGCCATGTCGGGGTCGACGCTGGCTCGCTCGACGGTCCGGGGCTCGTCGTACGCCCGAAACACGTCGTAGCGCTCGCCGGTGTGGTCTGCGTGGTGACTGAGGTCGTACGTGCCCCGGTTCGCGATCCCCGCGAGCTCGATCCACTCCGGATCCTCGCCGGGGCCACTCACGTCGGCTTCGGCGTCCCAGCAGTCCCGGGCGTAGTGGGCGCGCTCGGCCGGTTGGTGCTGTCTGAAGCGCAGCCGATCGAGATCGACCCCCACCCGCTCGTACCACTCCGTGGCCACGCCGACGTAGTATCCGACCCACGCGTCGGCGATCGGGCCCGATTCGACGGCCTCGCCGATCTCTTGGAAGCTCGGACTGTCGCCCGCATCCTGTGCTTCGGCGCTCAGCAGTGGGGCTTTTACGTCCGCGACCGATTCGAGATCCGGCTGGTCTGTGGCCGGATCGAAGAAGAGTTCGAGTTCGGCCTGGTTGAATTCTCTCGTGCGTACGATGGCGTTTCGCGGGCTGATCTCGTTCCGATAGGCGCGCCCGATCTGGGCGACGCCGAAGGGCAATTCGCCGCGGGCGTACTCCCTGAGGCGGGGGAAATCGACGAAGATACCCTGGGCGGTTTCCGGCCGCAGGTAGCCCCGATCGCTCGAGCCGGGGCCGATCGCGGTCTCGAACATCAGGTTAAAGGCCTCGACGGGTTCCTCGGCGAGGGAAGTGTCACAACTGGGGCAGGTGACCTCGTGCTCTGCCAGCAACGCTTCGATCTCTGCTGCGGTGTATCCCTCGGCCTCCGCGATCTCGGTCTGGTCCTCGATGAGGTGGTCGGCCCGGTGGCTATTCTCACACTCGGCACATTCCACGAGCAGGTCGTCAAAGCCGTCCAGGTGGCCCGAGGCCTGGAAGACGGCTTCGGGCATGATGGTGGGGGCGTCGATCTCGTCGTGGCCCTCGCGGGTCGCCCAGCGCTCGCGCCAGGCGGCTTCGACAGTCGCCTTGAGTGTGGCGCCGTGGGGGCCATAGGTGTAAAACCCCGACACGCCGCCGTAGGCGCTCCCGGTCTGGAAGAAAAAGCCCCGTCGTTTCGCGAGTTCGCTCAGGGCCTTCATAGCCCGCGAAGGAGGTCGATGTCCCGGACGATGCCGACCAGTTCGTCCCCGCGATGGAGCGGCACCTGCTCGACGTCGTTGTCGAGGAGCAGGCCGGCAACCTCCTTGGCAGTCCGGCTTTTGGTGACCGTGACGACGCTGCTGCTCATCGACGCCTCGACCGGCTCGTCGGGCAGCTCGACGTCCCGGGTGGGCAAGTAGCGGTTGCCGACGGCCTTGATCCCCTCCCACATCCAGTCGTCGTCCTGGTTGGCGATGCTCTCGCCGGTCGCGTCCTCGCCTTCGACGACTTCGGCGACGTCGATGAGATCGACTTCGGTGATGATCCCGGCCATGTCGCCGTGGTCGTCCAACGCGATCGCGTAGGGGACATTCGCGAAGGCGATCTCCCGCTCGGCGACCGTGAGCGGTGCCCCGACGTAAATGGTGTTCACGTCGTAACTCGCCAGGTCCCCGACTTCGACGTCGCCGTCGGCGTCCCCGTCGGCGATGGCGCGCACGATATCCGTGACGGTGATCATTCCCGTCAGCTCCCCGTCGTTGACGACCGGAATCCGGCGGTTGCCGGTTTCGAGGATGCGTTCGGCCACCTCGTGCAGGGTCGCGTCACTTGCGGTGGTCGGGACGTCCTCCATCAGGATCGCGAGCTGGTCTTCGTTCGGCCGGGCAATCAGGTCCTCTCGGGAGACGAGCCCTCGATACGCCTCGCCCTCCTCGGTTTCGTTGACGACCGGGACCGAGGAGAAGGACCGCTCCTGCAGGTACTCGAGGACGTCATCTCTCGTCCCGGGGAGCGAGACCGTCACCACGTCGGCCCGGGGTGTCATCGCGTCGGCAACCTTCATGTGACCGGCTTACAGGGTCCTTGCATATGTAGGCTACGACACTGAACGGAACTTAGCCGTCCGTTTCCAGAAAGGCGTCCGGATTCGGGAAGAACCGTCGCCAGTTTCCGTGCTCGAAGGCGGCCACCGGGGTTTCGTCCAACCGCTGGAGGTGGGTATAGATACGACCGCGATCGGCCGCTGTTTGGATCAGCTCCTCGGCGAGCCGCAACTCGAAGTTCCCAGCGACGTAGGCTGCCATTTCGGCGTCCTCGTCTATGAGCTCAGTCGCGAGAAACACTCGTCCCTCGACGGTCGTCCGATAGACCTCCCAATCGGGGAACGTGGCGGTTTCCAGCATCCCTTCCAGCGTGTCGGCCCGGTTTCCCGGGACGACGTACACCAGTCCATACCGTCCTTCGACCCCATCGTCCGGTGGTTCGGGAGCCATATCCCCGGCGGGTAACACCACCGTTTCCCACCCGTCTTCCTCCCGTTCCTCGGCCATCCGTTCGGCATCGCCGACCGTCAATTCCCATGCACGCGAGTACGTGTCGGCGTACGCACTCGCCTGCTCGACGGCGTCAATGTCGGGATCGCCGGTTTTCGTCATATGGGTGGCCTCGATTGGCGCCCATTAAAGTGTCCCGCTCACGCCCCGACCAGTGTTTCGAGCGCGAACGAGCTGCCCCACAAAAACAGGGTCGCGAGATACAACCGCGCCCAATCCAAGTACCGGTCACCCGGAGCGAGCGGGTACCAGGTGGCCGGCGGGACGCGACGAACGAGGGCCTGGAAGCGAGTTTCCTCCCGGTTCACGCCCTCGGATTCGAGGTCACTCGGCGAGCGCGGCCAGGCCAAAAGCGTCGCGTATCCCATCGTGAGCACGCCGATCAGGAACAACCCGTACTTCACCCCGGCGAGTCCGGCACCGAGGAGTACCGACAGCGGAAGTAGGGCCCCACCAACCAGGACGGTCAGGCCGATGGCATATTGCAGCGCGTCGACGGACCTCGCAACGCGCTTCCCACCGCTCATTCTGCTTTGCCGAAGGAGGGGAGCAGGTCCTCAGTGTAGTGGTCGGGATCGGACTCGTCCTGTCGATGCCGGTGACAGTAGCTTTCCCGGCCACTCGCGCTGACCGTATGATAGGCCGGCGGCTCCGTGTCACACCGACTGCCGAACTCCTCCCGGAGATGCTCCCGAGCGGCGTCTGGATCGTCGTCCGCAACGAAGGCCGCTGCTGTGTCGATGTGGTCTGTGACCCTCTCGGGGAGCTCGACGTCTCGGAAGATCTCCGTCCGGATTTCGGCAATGTCGGATCGTTTGGTTTCCAGGCCCAACATTCCCTTCGCGATCTCCCGGAGGGACCGGTCGGCCCGGGATCGCTCACGCAGTACTTCTCTGAACGTTTCGATGGCTGTCCACACCTCGTCGTCGAGGGCGTCGTACCGGTCCGGATGGATCTTCATCGGGCAGCGGGTACTGAACGGACAACCCTGTGGCGGGTCTCTGGGGCTCGGTGGGGTTCCTCTGAGCGTGATGCCCCGTGTGTCGACGGTCGGATCCGGTTCGGGAATCGCGGAGAGCAGCGAGATCGTATACGGATTACTCGGCGATTCGAACAGCTCTTCGGTCGGCCCGATTTCCATAATATTCCCGAGATACATCACGGCGACCCGATCACAGATGTGCCGCACGACCGAGAGGTCGTGGGCGATAAAGAGGTAGGTCAGGTTGAACTCCTCCTGGAGGTCCTCGAGGAGGTTCAGGACCTGGGCCTGGACGCTCACGTCGAGGGCACTTACCGGCTCGTCGAGGACGACGAACTCGGGTTCGAGGGCCAGCGCTCTGGCGATCCCGATCCGCTGGCGCTGACCGCCCGAGAACTGGTGGGGGTATCGGTAGTAGTGTTCCTCCTGGAGACCGACGACGGAGAGGAGTTCCCGGACCCGATCACGGCGCTCGCCGGGGGTCTTCCAGTCGTGCACGTCGAGGGGCTCACGGATGATCTCGCCGACGGTCATCCGATCGTTGAGACTGGATTCTGGGTCCTGGAAGACCATCTGTGCGTTGCGTCGCCAGGCGACCAGATCCTCACCGGACAGTTCCGTGACGTCGGTCCCGTCGAACCGGACGTCGCCGTCGGTCGCTTTCTCCAGTTGGATGAGCGTCCGACCGAGGGTCGTTTTGCCACAGCCTGACTCGCCGACGAGTCCGAGGGTCTCGCCGCGTTTGATGTCGAAGTTGACGCCATCGACGGCTTTGACCGGTTCGCCGCCGATCGGCCCGAGGCCACCCGATTCGAAGTACTTCTTGAGGTCCCGAACCTCGACGATCGTGTCGCTTGCGGCCGTCGGTTTACTCATTGTCACCCTCCGTTTCGGCGAATTTCCCGCGCCGATCCCGTTGTTCTTGATTGAGATCTTCGTGGACCGAAATGGCGGTTTCCTCGTCGGCGTCCTCAGGGTACAGGAGACACGACACGTCGTGTGTCGCCTCAGTGTCACTGACGCCGACGCCCATCGGATGCACCGACTCACACGCATCGAAAGCCTTCGGGCATCTGGGGTGGAACCGACAGTGGGTGGGTGCTTCGGTTGGCGTCGGGACGTCTCCCTCGATGGTCGAGAGCCGTTCGGCCCCGACCTGTCGGCCGGGGATACTTTCGAGCAGTCCCTGGGTGTACGGGTGACGGGGGTTCTCGTAGAGTTCGACGACGGGGCCACTCTCCACGATTTCGCCGGCGTACATCACGTTCACCTGGTCCGATATCTGAGCGATCACGCCCATGTCGTGGGTGATGAACATGATGCCCAGGTCCCGTTCGGCCTGGAGTTTCTCGAGCAGGTCGAGGATCTGTGCCTGGATCGTCACGTCCAGGGCCGTCGTCGGTTCGTCGGCGATGATCAACTCCGGATCACAGGCAAGGGCCATCGCGATGACGGCTCGCTGGCGCATGCCACCTGAGAATTGATGGGGATACTCCGTCAGTCGGCGCGGTGCGTCGGGGATGCCGACCGATTCCAGCAGGTCGATCGCCTCCTCGTCGGCTTCACTCCCCGTGATTCCCTGGTGGAGTCGGAGTGCCTCCTTGATCTGGTTCCCGACGGTGTAGACCGGATTGAGGCTCGTCAGCGGATCCTGGAAGATCATCGCGATCCCGCCACCGCGAACGTTGCGGAGCGCCTCACCGTCGATCCGCGACAGTTCGATGTACCCATCCGTGATGGCGGCCGTTCCAGAACCGGATGGGTCCCGCTTTTCGACGAAGACGAAATCGTCCTCATCGGCCAGGTAATCGATCGCGTCTCGACGCGATTCGAGGTCGTCGTGGTCCGCGAGAACGGATTCGAGATCGGTCAGATCGACCGTGTGGCTGGCATACGACGACGCATACGATCGCACCTTCTCGATGTCCCGGTAGCGGATGCTCGACTGGGGATGCACCCGGCCGGGGGAATCGATGAGCCCCATGATCGACCGCGCCGTGACACTCTTGCCCGACCCCGATTCGCCGACGACCCCGACGGTTTCGCCGCGGTAAATGTCGAAGGAGATCCCGTCGACGGCCCGGATCGTCTCCCGATCCGTGTAGAAGGTCGTCCGGAGGTCTTCGACTTCCAGGATCGCCGTTTCCTCCTGGCCGGCGGTTTCGAGGCCCTGATTGGATTCCGGGGTGGCATCGGTGCTCATCAGGCGCCACCTCCCACGGCCGCTTCCTCGGCTTCGCCGCCTTCGCTCTGTGGATCGATCGCATCACGGATCCCGTCACCCAGCGCGTTGAGGCCTGTCACGATGAACGTGATCATGAGGCCCGGAATCAGCGCGATGTGCCAGGAGGCCGTCGCGACGTAGGGTTGGCCGGCGTCGATCGCCCGGCCCCACTCCGGTGTGGGGGGCGTGATGCCGATCCCCAGATAGGACAGGCCGGCGACGCTCACGATGATGCCGCCGATACTCATCGACCCGTAGATGAGCAGATAGCCGATGATGTACGGCAGCATGTGCTTTTTCATGATCTGCCGGGGTTTCTGGCCGTAGGACTTCGCGGCGTCGATCCAGTCCTCCTCCACGACCTGGAAGGACGGGCCGCGGACGGCCCGCCAGAGGTAGGGCCAGTAGACGATGGAGAACAGGAGAACGAGCAAGACGGCGCCATTGTACAGTTCGGCGATCGGGTGGGTGCTGAACATCACGGCAATGAGGATCGCGAGCATCAACACTGGCAGGGCCTGGGTTGAGTCACTGACGACCACGGTGATCAGGTCGGCCAGTCCCTTGTAATAGGCTGTGGCCAGCGCGAGCGTGGTCGCGATCAGTCCCGCGATGATGATGGAACTCAGCGAGATGAAAAGCGAGATGCGCGAGCCGAACATCATGAAGGTAAACAGATCCTTGCCCGACGGCAAGGTTCCGAAGGGATGGAACCGGTCGTAGGCGTCATACTCCATCGGGCCGACGTTTGACTGGGGATTTCCGTCCGACCCGGTCTGGATGTTCGCCTCGCCGACGACGATTTCCTGTACCGCCTCGGCGTCCTCGTTCCAGTAATTGATCGAGTGTGAGTAGGGGTCGTTGATGTTCTGCTGGACGGTCGTCGGCGCAAGGGTGGGAGCGAATATCGCCATCATCACGAAGAGGATGACCATCGTGAGTCCGAATTTCCCCCAGCTGTGACGGCTGAACCGGTCGATCTGGTTGTCACGCGGGGTCCAGTCCGCGTAGCGATAGTGTTCGCGGTAGGTCAGATAGCCCCGCCAGAGCCAGTACAACACGCCAAGGGTGTACGCACTGACCAAAAGCGCTCGCAGGCCCCAGGCAACGGCCGGCTGTAACCCGAGGAACGTCCCGATCCATTCCTCGCCGTTGTAATAGCCCATGTTCGAGATCAGATCCCGCGACAGGAGGGTCGGAATCTGCCCGGTAGCCTCGAAGAGCCCCTCGACCGTTGCCAACCCCGGCTGGCCGGGAACGAATCCGAGGACGATACCGATCATATCGAAGACGAACTGAACGACTCCTCCGGCCTGCACGAGCAGCAGCACGCCGAAGACGGCCCCCCACTTCAGCGCGGGCTGTGGGTTGTTCCGGATCCGGTCGCGGAGCGGTTCGTCCGTGTCGTCGGCGGATAGGTTTTCACTCATCGAATCACTCCGTCTCGTAGCCAACTCGTGGGTCGATTAGCGTGTACAGCAGGTCCTGGGTAATGTTGATCGCGACCAACAGGACGATGAAGATGTACATGAGTGTCCCCACGAGTGGGAGGTCACCTTGCATGATCGCCTGGAAGAAGAGATAGCCCAGCCCGTTGATCGCGAACACGTACTCGACGAGGACCGACCCGCCGAGGAGCAGGAACGCCTCGCCCGTGATAATGGGGACAAGCGGGATGAGCGCGTTGCGGAACACGTGTTTCCAGACGATGCTTCGATACCGAAGGCCCTTGGCCCGAGCGACTTCCACGTAATTGGAGTTGATCGTTTCGAGGACGGCAGTCCGGCCGATCCGCATTTCGTTGCCCATCGAGGCTGCACCGAGCACGACGGAGGCGGGGAAGGTCTGTTTGAAGGCCGCGAGGAAGGAGCCGCCGTCGGCGGGATCGATCCAGAACTTGTTCGGATCAGTGATCGCCGTCAGCGGCTCGGAAAAGAACCCAAGGGGTGGTGGCGTGACGATATTCGTGCGTACAAGCCAGGAGGCCCACTCGAACCCGAATAGCTTGTCGGACTGAGAGAGGATGCTCACGAAGATCACGGCCAGCCAGAAGTTCGGCATCGCCCGGCCGACGATGCCCCAGAACGAGGCGATGTAATCGGCCCAGGTGTTGGGGTTCAGACCGGCGTAAAACCCGAGCGGGATCCCGGCAAAAATGGCGATGAGAACGGCCCAGAACCCGAGCCAGAGGGTCCGGGGTGCATAAATCAGGACGATCTGGGAGGCGTTTGTCCCCGGCGAGATCACCCAGGATCGCCCCAGGTTGAATCTGAACATGTTCGTCATGAACTCGAAATACTGACCCCAGAGCGGTTGGTTGAGACCGAGGCTCCGCCTGATTCGTGCGGCATCCCCCGGATTGTACTGATTCCCGAGGATCGCTGATACCGGGTCGATGGGTCCCAGATAGACCAGGATGAACGTGATTGTCGTCCCGAAGACGATCACGGGAACGGAAAGTGCGAGTCGTCTTCCGAAGTAATTCCATCGACTCATTGTTTCCTCATCGGTGGTGTAACGTTGTGCCCATTACAGAATCATCGAATTATATCTTCCGATGCAATGACTCAGCCGCGGTATGGGGGAAAAACGACCCAGCCCGCGAACGGGTTGGCCGACGGTGAACGCGTGTCCTTACTTTTCGACAGTGATCGTGTGCTTCTCGTGATCCACGCTCAGGGTATCGAGCAGGAAATACGAACGCCGCGAATTGTCCGACCCGGCGAGCCGCTCGAAGGAGTACACGTAGTCGCTTGCGGTGACATCCGAGCCGTCGTGGAAGGTGGCGTCCTCGTCCAGCTGGAACGTGTAGGTCAGGTTGTCGTCGCTGATCTCGTAATCGACGGCGCCCAGGTTCGTCACGGTCGTCGTGCCGTTTTCGTAGTTCGTCAGCGCGTCAAAGACCTGGGAGATGACCTCGCCGCCGGCCGTCGAGGTCGAGGCGATCGGATCGATCGTGGTGATCGTCCCGGTCAGGATGCGAGCCAGCTCGTTGTTGTCCTTCTGGTCGGTCGTCGCGGTCTCGTCGAACTTCTGGCGACTGATGTCCATCCCGCCGAACGGACTGTAGTCGATGGTGTCATACCAGAACATCTCGGTCGCCTCGTGGAAGACGTTGAGGAATCCGACGTCTTCCCAGTTGGCCTCCTCGATCGTCGGGTAGGCGTCGGCCCGCTTCTGGGCAGCCGCGTCGGTCGGGTCCGTGTTCTCCGAGACGGTGTTGTAGGCTTCTTCGGCCTGGTCGGCAGCGTCGCCGTTCTCCGAGGTCCAGTTGATGTACGAGACCGGCGCACTTTGAGATGTGTCGGTCTGGGGCGGATCCAACAAGCCCAGGAAGTTGTCAGGTTCAGGGTAGTCCGCGATCCAGCCCAGCGTGTACACTTCGAGGTTCCCGTTCCGCCCACGCTTGAGCATGGTCGAGAAGTCCGCCTGCTCGATCTGCATGTCGATGTGGGCACTCTGCAGTTGGTCCCGGAGGATCTGGGCCATCTGGCTCCAGGTGTCGGACTGGTACTGGGTCCACTGGACCGTGTACATGTTGTCCGGCCCATATCCGGCCTCTTCCATGACCTCGCGGGCCTTCTGGACCTGCGATTCGTTGTAGCCGTAGGGATATTCCTCCTCGGCGTGCTGTGTATATTGCTCGGCCCCTCCCGGATAGATCGACGGCGGCGTGAAGTGATAGGCCGGCAGTCCACGGCCTTTGAACACTTCATTGACCATCTGTTCCTGATTCATCGCGTACGCGAAGGCCTGCCGGACGGGTTTGTCGACCTCGGCCATATTGAAGCCGACGTAGAACGTGTTGATCGTCGGCACGCTCACGTAGTTCACCGTCTCGTCGTTTCGAACCGGCCCGTAGGTCCCAAGCGACCGTCCCTCCGCGTCCGTTTCCTCGACGGACACGAGTTCGGGATCGTACTGGGTCGTCGGGATGGTGAACAGGTCCGCGTTCTTGTTCATCGCGTAATTGAACGCCGGCGAATCCTTTTCGATGACCTGCCAGTGAACCCGGTCGAGGTCCGGAACAGTCCCACTATAGTCCTCAAACGCGGTCACGGACGCTTCCGTTCCCTGGGTCCAGTTCTCGAACTCGAATGGACCTGAGCCGATCGGCTCGCCGGTCGCAAACGTCTCGTAATCCATCTCGCCGTCGTATCCTTCGACGTCCCCGACGATTCCTTCCGGAACCACCGAGAACGAGGAATAGGCGAGCATCTGGAGCGAGGCGTGGAACGACGAGGACAGCTCCATCTGGAGCTCGTAGTCCCCGGTTGCTTCGACAGCCAGACTTCCTGGCTTGTACACTTCCTTTTCGACGGTTTCGGTCGTTGTGGTCGTCGGTGCCTCCTCGGTCTCGTCACCCGCACACCCGGCGAGGGTTGCAGCCCCTGCGGCCGCCCCAGTGGCTTGGAGGAATTTCCGACGTGAAATGGACTTCTTTGACATCCACTGTCACAAATTTTGCCCATCGAATTAAAATTACCGCCTCAGACGGTCATATTTCGGCTTTTTTATGCGTGCCATCGTTTGCCGTCGCCTGTCAGTGGCCAGCGGATGGATTCCATTTTCGCCTCACGAACATTCAGCAATTTGACCAGTCTATCCTGTTCCGATGTGCTTAAATAATGGGTGAGACTTTGTACCACATGTCATGGTGTCCGATGCCACGTCCATGGCCGCCACGGAATCGACCGGTGAGGTCATGGCCGCCGTCGAGGAGGCCGGGTGCGAGTCGCGGTACGTGATTGCCGATATTTCCCAGGACGGCGCCTGGGTATCCGCCTCCACGGACGCGACACGACCCCTCGAGGCCTGGCGATAGGGCACCTTTTTGGCCGCTCGTCCCGTCCCGGTGGGTATGCACTTTCAGGAGGTGACCCCGGAGCGAACGATGCTCGTCGAACTCGCATACGACGAGCCGTTGGCTTCGGAACTTGCCGCCTTCGCCGAGGCGGCGGGCCTTGAATCGGCCTGGGTCCTCGGAACGGGGGCGGTGCGGGACGTCGAACTCGCGGTTTACGACCAGGACGAGCTCGCGGAGCGATCAGTCTCCCTCGACGAACCGCTGGCGATGCCCCTATTCACTGGGACGGTTACGACGGCTGGGGAGACGCCGCAGGCCCATCTGCATGGCGTGTTCGCCCGTCCATCGGGCCAGGCCCTGGCTGGCCGACTGTCCTCGGCCACTGTCTTCGGTGCCGAGGCGATGGTCTGGGAACTGGCCGAATCGATCGAACGGGAAACCGACGAGACAACCGGCATGCACGCATTGAACCTGTAAATGCGCGAGGTCGAGTCGACGTACTTCCGGACCCTGGAAACACGCCTCCAGCGGGCGATCTCGATCGCGGAAACGGCCCGCGAGCGGGGCGAGGACCCCGTCCCCGAGGTCGAGATCCCCGTTGCGACGGACATGGCCGATCGGGTCGAGAACATTCTGGGCATCGAGGGGGTCGCCGCGCGGGTCCGCGAACTGGAGGACGACTACTCCCGCGAGCGGGCTGCGCTCATGCTCGTCGAGGACTTCGTCGAGGGAACGGTGGGGGACTACGACACCCGCGAGGGGAAAGTCGAGGGGGCGGTCCGGACCGCGGTCGCCCTGCTGACCGAAGGGGTCGTCGCCGCCCCAATCGAGGGCATCGACCGGGTGGAGTTGCGACAGAACGACGACGGCTCGGAGTTCATCGCGGTCTCGTATGCCGGGCCGATCCGTTCGGCCGGTGGCACGGCCCAGGCCCTGTCGGTGCTCGTGGCCGACTACGCCCGGTCCCTGCTGGGGATCGCGGCCTATCATCCCCGTGATGCGGAAGTCGAGCGGTACGCCGAGGAGGTCGCACTGTACGATACGGAGACCGGGCTCCAGTATACCCCCTCCGACGAGGAGGCCAAACACATCGCCCGGAACGTCCCGATTATGCTCGACGGCGAAGCCACGGGCGAAGGGGAAGTCTCCGGCTTTCGGGACCTCGAACGCATCGATACGAACCGCTCTCGGGGCGGGATGTGTCTCGTGTTGGCCGAGGGCCTCGCGCTCAAAGCCCCGAAGATCCAGCGGTACACCGACGACCTCGCGGAGGTCGACTGGCCCTGGCTCCAGGCGCTCATCGACGGCGAGGTCGGCGCCACGGTGGAACCGGCCGAACCGACCCCACCTGGCGAGGAGGCCTCCGAATCGGAACCAGCGGGGCCGCCCCGGGCCGACCCGAACCGGAAGTACCTCCGGGACCTCATCGCCGGTCGACCGGTCTTCTCCCATCCGAGCGAATCGGGTGGATTCCGGCTGCGTTACGGTCGCGCCCGCAACCACGGCTTCGCGACGGCCGGGGTGCATCCGGCGACGATGCACCTCGTCGATGACTTCCTCGCGACCGGGACCCAGATCAAGACCGAGCGCCCGGGGAAGGCCGCGGGGGTCGTGCCGGTCGATTCGATCGAGGGCCCGACCGTCAAGCTGGCAAACGGGGACGTGCGCCGGATCGACGACCCGGCTGAGGCTCTGGAGGTGCGAAACGGCGTCGAGGCGATCCTCGACGTTGGCGAGTACCTCGTGAACTACGGCGAGTTCGTCGAGAATAACCAACCCCTCGCGCCCGCCTCCTACACGGCCGAGTGGTGGATCCAGGACATGGACGCTGCCGGGGCCAACGTGCAGGCGCTTGAGGATTCCCCCTACATCGACCTCTCGGATCCCGAACCCGAGCAGGCCCTCAACTGGGCGAGGGACCACGACGCCCCGTTGCATCCGGCGTACACGTATCTCTATCACGATATTGGCGTCGAGGAACTGGACCGTCTGGCTGGGGCCGTGGCCGATGGGACACGCGAGGACGGCCAACTCCACATTCCGCGTTCGCCACCCGTCACCGAGATCTTGGAAGCGCTCATCGTCGAACACCACCAGGCCGCGGACACCATCACGATCGAGGACTGGCGCCCCTTGGTCCGGACGATCGGGGTCTCCGAAGATCTCGCCCGCACGTGGCAGTTCGAGGATCTCTCCGAGGAGGCGGTGGCCTGGGACAACGCGATGAAGGCGGTGGCGGAGGTGGCGCCGTTTACCGTCCGCGAACGGGCTCCCACTCGCGTCGGGAACCGAATGGGCCGCCCCGAAAAATCCGAGTCGCGGGACCTGAGTCCGGCGGTTCACACGCTCTTCCCCATCGGTGAGGCCGGTGGCAACCAGCGTGATGTAGGCAAAGCCGCCGCGGCCGGGGACGAACTGGACGGCACTCAGGGCACGGCCGAGGTGGAACTCGGGACCCGGGAGTGTCCCTCGTGTGGAACGGAGACCTACAAACCCCGCTGCCCGGACTGTGGCACCCAGACCCGGCCGGTCTATGCCTGTCCGGAGTGCTCGATCCGGGCGGAACCGGACGAGGCCGGTCGCGTGGAATGCCCGAAATGCGGCCGCGAGCTCTCGAACGTCGAAGTCAGGACCGTCGACGTTCGCGCCGAGTTCCAGGACGCCCTGGCCGCCCTCGGCGAGCGCGAGACTTCCTTTGACATCGTCAAAGGCGTGAAGGGGCTCATGTCGGCGACCAAGGTTCCGGAACCGATGGAGAAGGGGATTCTCAGGGCCAAACACGGCGTGACGGCGTTCAAGGACGGGACGGTTCGGTACGACATGACCGATCTACCGGTGACGGCGGTACGGCCGGCGGAACTGGACGTCACCGTCGGGGACTTCCGGGAACTTGGCTACGAGGAGGACGTCAACGGCGATCCCCTGGAGCATCCGGACCAGCTCGTGGAGTTGCGGGTTCAGGACGTCGTCCTCTCGGACGGCGCCGCCGAACACATGCTCAAAACGGCCGATTTCGTGGACGAACTCCTCACCGATTACTACGGGTTGGATCCGTTCTACGAGCTGGAGGATCGGACGGATCTGGTCGGGGAGTTGGTCTTCGGGATGGCACCCCACACCAGCGCCGCGGTCGTGGGACGGGTTGCTGGGTTTACCTCAGCAGCCGTGGGATACGCACATCCGTACTTTCACGCCTCGAAGCGGCGGAACTGCTTTCATCCGGAGACGAAGATTTGGTTCCAGGACGAGGCGGGGAGGTGGCACTACGACCCTATCGAGGAGTTCGTGGAGAGCCGGCTGGAAGATCCCCGCGAGGACGATTTCGGTACGTTGGTCGAAGAACTCGATGGTCGAATCCACGTCCCATCGATCGAGGCAGACGGAACCCCGACGTTGGAACCTATCTCCGCGGTTTCGAAACACGTCTCGACCGATCACCTCCTCGAAATCGAGATGGAAACTGGCCGGTCCCTGACAGTGACACCCGACCATTCGATGCGAAAGTGGAATGGTGGGGTCTGCGAACTGTCCGCTTCGCAGATCGAGGAAGGGGATGTGATTCCACGGCCAGATCTCGAATCTGGTGAGGCGAAAATCACAGACGGTTCACAGCTCGATCGGTGGCTTGCCAACACCGATTCGACGGCAACTGATTCGACCCAACTCACCGCTGATGGACGTATCGGACCAGTCCACCTCGACGAAGTCGTCTCGGTGGAGATCCTGGAGAGTGATGTCGATTACACGTATTCAGTAACGGTGGAGAACACCCACACGCTCCTTGCGAATGGGTATCATGTCGGCCAGTGTGACGGCGACGAGGATTGCGTGATGCTCCTCATGGACGGCCTGCTGAACTTCTCGAAGCAGTACTTACCCGACTCGCGGGGCGGTCGGATGGACGCCCCGCTCGTCATGTCCTCCCGGATCGATCCCGAAGAGATCGACGACGAGGCCCACAACATGGACACGGTCTCCCACTATCCCCGCGAGTTCTACGAGGCGACCCGCGAGATGGCCGATCCGGGCGAGGTGGACGTCGAACTCGCCGAGGATCACATCGGTCGCGAGGACGCCTACTCGGATTTCGCGTTCACGCATGACACCTCGAACATCGCCCTCGGCCCGGATCTCTCGGCGTACAAGACCCTCGATTCGATGATGGACAAGATGGAGGCCCAGCTCGAACTCGCCCGCAAGCTCCGGGCCGTCGACGAGACCGACGTCGCCGAGCGGGTCATCGAGTATCACTTCCTGCCGGACCTGATCGGCAACCTCCGGGCCTTTACCCA
>CAZVCA010000003.1:0-57413 GCA_964626045.1 uncultured Halobacteriales archaeon
ATCGACGGGAACCGACTCTCGATGAGCCACCTTCCCCGTATTTCCGACGGCGAGGCGGCGACCCTCGAACTCGTGCAGTGGATCGGCGCCGAGGAGGTCCACGTCTACGACAGTGTCAGGATCGAGTACCGCCAGGTCGACGGGAAAACGGAGCTTCCAGGAGACACCCCAGCCGGTGATTCTGAGGCCAACGCGGGGAGCGGTGAATCGTCCGGCCAGGAAGACGGGGCGGACGGCCAGGATGAGCAGCCACCCGACTCCGACCAGGCCGAATCTGCAGCCGAGGACAGCGGGGGCGGCATACTCGGTGGGCTGGTCGACGCGCTCACCGGCGGCGGGAACGAGGCTGCGGATACGGGCCAAGCGGGAACGACCACGACCGAGACCGGGGACGGGGACACACAGAAATCGACCACCACCGACTCCGCCGACGGCGAGGGTGGCTCGGACAAGGATGGCGGCATATTCTCCTTCTTCCGCGATCTCTTCGGGTTCTGAAAGGTGTGTCGCCCGGTTTGAGATCCCTCGATCCGAATACGTAGCCTGGCTTTTTCGAATCAGCTGGTCCATGTTCCAAACCCGGGTGCCAGAGACATCCGACGCATACTTTTAGGGCGATACGAAGCTGATTGCAGGTGTGCTTCACGGGATGGCCCCACTCGAGGATCGCGTCGACCCGATACTCGGGGTCGGGATCGCCATCACCGCTATCAGCACCAGTGCCATTTTCGTCCGCTGGAGCCAGGCGCCGAGTGTCGTGAAGGCGTTTTACCGGGTCTTTTTCATGACGATTGCCGTCGCGCCCTTTGCCTACCGGGTTCGCGATGACCTGCGATCGATTTCCTCCCGGGATCTCGGCATCGCTGTGCTGACGGGAGTTGCACTTGCCCTGCATTTCGCCAGTTTCTTCGAGAGTCTGGAGTGGACGTCGGTCGCCGCGTCGGTCACGCTGATCACGTTACAACCGATCTTCGTCGTGGTTGGGGCCTCGTTACTTCTCAGGGAGCAACTCAATGCGCGACTCCTCGGGGGAATGGGGCTTGCCATCGTCGGCGCATTCGGCATGTCGATCGGCCCGATTGTCGTCGATCCGCTGTTCGGCGGCGGCGACGTGAGCAGCGCTCTCGTCAGCGCGTTTGCTGGTGAATCCGCGCAACTCTACGGGAACGCGATCGCGCTCGCTGGGGCTGCCCTGGGTGGGGCCTACGTCCTCGCCGGGCGATCACTTCGCCAGCGTACCTCGCTTTTCGCCTACACGTTTATCGTGTATGGCATCTCGACGATCGCCCTCGGTGTTCTCGCCGTCACTGCCGGTGCACCGCTTCAGGGTTATCCGCCGATCGAATGGGTGCTCTTCCTCGCGATGGCCCTCATCCCCGGCATGTTCGGGCATACGGTGATCAACTGGGCGTTACGGTACGTCAAATCGAGCGTGGTGAGCGTATCCTTTCTGGGTGAGCCGGTCGGGAGCACGATTCTCGCTCTCGTGTTGCTCGGTGAGGTTCCCGAGGCGGTGACGGTGGTGGCGGGGAGTGTCGTCCTCGTTGGCATTTTCTTTACCGCCCGGGCTCGACGGATGTAGCCCGGGAATGAGTGGTGGCTGCTTTTGTCGATTTTCGATTCGAGCGGGTCCTATCGATAGTGAGGCTGCGCGAAGCGGAAGTTGCCACGATACGCCCGAGGTTTGCGCTCACCGCGTTTCGAACGCCTTTATTGGGACAAATTCGGGCGAAACGGGCCTTGAATCGGGCCAAGACCGGGAAAATCGGCTGGACGGCTTCCCCCGTTCATATGGCCACAGGAGGAAGGGGGACTTGCAATGGTCGAAGCAGACCTCATCACGATCGCACCGATCGCAAACGACGCCGCACACATGATCGCCCAGGCGGGTCCGCCTACCGGCCTCCCGTCCCAGGTTCCGGACTTCCTCACGGGGCTCCTCGATACGATCGGCAACGCGGCCGGCGAGGGCGGGCTCGGCGAACGGATCAGCGAACTGACTCCGGGCGGTAGCGAGATGGCTGAGGGCGCTGGACGTGGTGCTGCAGGTGGCCTGGACAACCCTGCCAGGTAACGGCGGACCCGATTCGATTCGACTGAGTTGAGGGTCCTCCATCGTCTCTGGCATATCGATTTCGGCAGTGCTGTTCGTCGAACTGCGTCACATCTCCCGGGGTGATACCTTCAAATACTCCCGAAGGAAGACCGTCGCGTAACTCCCTTTCGGGAGTTCGAATTCGAAGGTGAGTGGATCAGATTCGATGGTCGGATCGACACGGACGAGGATCGCTCGGCGGGTTCCTGTCGAATGATAGGGCTCCGGAAGATCGAAATCCGCCGGCTCGATTCCCACGTCGTCGAGGACCGCTCGTTCGATCTCCCCCGGCTCACCGTCGGCCAACGCCGTTTCGGTCCCCACCAGCGGTGCCGTGACGAAGGCCCGACCCCGCTCGGCATGCTTGGCCATGACTGCCGTCTGGCGCTCGCTCACTCGCTGGATCCGGTCGACGTCCGGAATCGGGAACTCGGCCGGAGCGTCCTCGTCCGCAAAGGCGACGACGTCCCCCGCGACCGGCTCGTGAAACGGCAGGCCGGCCTCGAGCCGCCGGGACAGGATCCGGTTAAACACGACTGACTGGGCCGCGTTGACGAACAGTCGCTGGATGTTCTCGGGAAAGGTATCGAGGGCGGCTCGATAGGGCGATTCGGTCGTCTTCGCAAGTGCATGTAGCATCGCCCGCTCGTACCGCAGCCGGTCCGGAAACGCCTCGAGTGCGGCCTCCCAGTCCCGTGTCTCTTCGACGAGTTCCCGAGCCTCCCTCGAAGTCGTCGGTTCCTCGGGGGACGGATTGCCGAGATACGCCATGACGGCCGCTTCCCAATCTTCTCGAAGGATTTCCAGTCCAACCTCGTGGGTGATCGACCGATAACTGCCAAAGCGCTGATGGCCGAAGTAGTTCGGCACTCCCGGCCGCCCACCGAATCGCGCCGCGAGTTCGTCAGTAATCGGCTCCGTGTTATCTGACGCTTCGGGATCGCGAACGACGATTTCGAAGGCGTTGCCCAGCAGGTCGCCGAAGCCGAGGCCCCGGCCGGATCGCCCGATCACCTCGATCTCGGCACCAGGGACTGCCGGGACGCTCTCGGGATCGACCCCTTTGAGCGTAAACAGTTGTGTCGTGACTGCTCGTTTGTCTTTCGTCCCAGCCCACCCGACCCGCTCGCGACTCATGCCCAGTCGGTTCGATAGGTCCCGCGCGAAGTCGTTCGTGTCGACGTTCTCAAGGGTCACCCGACAGACGAGCCAGGGGTAATCGCCCGAATCTCCATCGAGTGGCTGCACGTCGAATCGCTCGCGCTCGCGCACGCGAAAGTCCGCTGGCCGCGCTCGAAGGTGCCCACCGATGCCGGCGGTCTCGCTCGCGTACCAGAAAACCCCGTAAGCGCGTTCGTCCTCGTGGGCCGATCGCATCGCCGAACGTTCGCGTGCCGCGCTCAAAACAGGCTCGTTTTTCAGTAAAGCGAGAGGTCCCCGGTGATCCGGTCGATGGCGTCGTCGCCGGCCGGCCCGACGCCGACGGTGGTGGGCGTGTCCGGATCGAGCTGGGTGCGGCCAGCATCACGGATCAATCCGGTTGGGAGGCCCGCCATTTTGGCCTTCTCCTGGATTTCGAAGAGGGCCCGCTCCCCGTTGATACCAAGGACGACCTTGCGCTGGCCGGATCGCTTCCAATCCCGCACGGTCGCGTCGTCCGCGTGTTCGACGGCTGAGAGGGCCGCATGCGCGACCTGGGCGGCGAGTTTCCCTGTGCCCATGTCCAGATCCGATCGAACGACGATGGCCTGTTTCATGCCGTGGGGCAGTAGCCCCGGGGTCTTAGTGGTGCCGTCCACCGGCGAGCGGGTATTCTTAAGGCCCTCAGGGTCGGGGATACTGGCATGATCCTCTCGGACCAAGACATCCGCGCCCGGCTGGAAGCCGGCGACCTCGTCATTGAACCCTTGGACGATCCAGAATTGCAGATCCAACCGGCGAGTGTCGACGTCCGGCTCGGGAACGAGTTCCTCGAATTCAAACGGACCAACATCTCGAGCATTCATCCCCAGCAAGAGGAACAGGCCGGGGAATACGTGACCGAGACGGTGATCGAGGGGGACGAGGAGTTCATTCTTCATCCGGGAGATTTCGTCCTCGGCTCGACCAAAGAGCGGGTCGAAGTGCCACCCGATCTCGTCGCCCAGGTCGAAGGGCGATCATCGCTTGGCCGTATTGCCGTCGTCGTCCACGCAACTGCTGGTTTCGTCGACCCCGGTTTTCGCGGCCATATAACCCTCGAACTGTCGAATTTGGGGACGGCCCCGGTCGCGCTGTCCCCGGACATGCGCATCTCACAAATCGTGTTCACTGAACTGTCGAGTCCGGCTGAATCTCCCTACGGTGCAGAGCGTGGGTCCAAGTATCAGGACCAGATGGGGCCCGCGGCCTCTCGAATCGGGGACGACGCGGAGTTCGGCGGGGCGTCGGGTGAGGAACCGTGAAGTTCCGCTCGGAGGTCGTCGTCGAAGCGGTCCTGCCGACCGTCAGGTCGATGCTCGCGAGTGAACTCCGCGACCGGGGATTGACCCAGCGGGCCGTCGCCGAGCAACTCGGGCTGAGCCAGAGTGCAGTGTCGAAGTACGCACAGGGAGAGATCGCGACCCGCGAGGCCGTCGCCGAGGACGACCGGGTCCAGGAACTCGTCGCGGACCTCGCGCCGGGATTGGCGACGGGTGATGTGCGGCCAGTCCAGGCGCTCATCGAAATCGAACAGTTGCTCCAGCGACTGTCCGGGCCCGGGGACCTGCTCGCGACACTGCATGAAGAGGCCGTTCCCGCCCTCAAAACCCTCGACTACGATCTCACCGGCCCCGAACCGGCCCGCGGTGCGCTCGAACGGGAACGGGTTCGAGCCTCGGTCCGTCGCGGCTTACGAACGCTCAAACACACCTCAGGGTTCGCCACCCTGATCCCCCACGTCGGCTCGAACCTGGTCGAGGCGACGGCGGATGCCACGGCCATCGAGGACGTCGCGGGGGTCCCGGGCCGCGTTCTCGACGTCCGCGGGCGGGTAGAAGTCCCGGACGATCCCGCGTTCGGCGTGAGCGAGTACGTCGGCGGCGTGTTGCTTGCCGCTCGAGCGGCCGGGAGTGAGAGCCGCGCCGGCCTCAATCTCGCGTACACCGAAACGACACTCGATCGGCTTGGCACACAGGGGGAAACGGTGGCTGAACTGGACATCGAAGCGCAGAATCTCGAGGTAGCCGTCGAGGAAACCATTTCGGAGAACCCGGAAGCGACCGTGCTCTATCATCGCGGGGCAGTCGGCGTCGAACCGATCATCTACCTGCTCGGCCCGGATGCCGTCGCGGTCGCCAGGACGGCTCGTGAGGCTGTTCGAGGGGAGGGATAAGGGACCGACGCTCAGAAGGCTTCAGGGTGCGCCGAAATTGGATCGGAGCCGTTTTTCGGCCGCGGCGAGAGCCGCCTCGGCCTCGAATTCATCGCGGACTGTCTCGAGGGAGTCGTGGTCCCCAGCAGTGAGCGATCTCGCGTGCTCGGTGATGGTCGGTATCGCGCGGATGATGTTGTCAACAATCGGGATCGTCGCGACCTGTGCCGATCGGGAAAGTGGGTTCAGGTCGATCACGATCTCCGTTTTCCCCATGGCCGAAAGCGCTTCCGCTCTATCCCCGTCCTCGAGTGGCACAAGCACCACGTCCGCGGCGTAGATGCCGTCAGCGTCCACTTTTGCCCGTTCGTGGGACAGCCCTGGAATCCGAGCGTCAGCCGCCAGTCCTTTGATGGCTCCTGCTCCATGGGATTCTAGGTGGGCTTCGATGCGGGCCATCCGTTTCTCGGTCCGGTTGAAGAGGTTGATCTCGATAGCGGCGTCGACGGTCTCGGCAAGCGTGATTATTTCGTCGGGCACGAGTGCAGCGACGTTGCCGTTGACGCTGAGGACCGGATCTTCGGCCAGCAGCAGTGTTGCCGCCGCTGCGCGAGCAGCCTCCTCGGCACTCGGAATCGTCTCCTCGCCGAGCAGGTAATCGAAGGCTTCGCCGCGGCCCTGGGCGATCAACCCCTGTTGGCTCGTGATCCCCGTTTCGACACCGGCTTCGATCCGGTGTCTGGTCACGAGCGAATCGTGCCGGGGATGGTCCGGCGGAACGTCGGCGTCCGCAGTCATACCTCGCCGTAAATCAGCCGCCGGGAAAAGCTTCGCTACTCGAGGCTGGCCCCACAGGGATCGATCGCGGCGACCTGGGGGTCATACCCCGCGTCGCTCAGATCGTGATCGAAGGCGAAGACGGTTTCACCCAACATCGCCATCGCCGCCTGCCCGCCGTTCGCCTCGACGGTTTCCAGTATCGTCCTGACAGATTCAGTCGCGAGGCCGACGTCCGCTGTGAACTCCTGGGCGGCCTCCAGGAACCGATCCCGCGTGGGATCAGCCAACAGCGTTTCGAGGGCCTGGTTTCCGGCCCTGGTGATTTCGGCCGGTCGTTCGTTCAATACGGTGGGCGTCGATAGCTCTCCGCGTGTCAGGTACTCGACGCGGGCAGTTGTTTCAATCCCATCGAGTCGACCATGTGGTGGGGCGCCGGCTTCGAGCCGCAACACGAGCCCCCCGCGGGCCTGGGCCACCACGTCCCCCAGGCCGGTTCCTGCCTCGACGTCGGCGACGTGGGCGACCCTGATCAGGTCGGTTGTCGTCTGCCCCAAGTCAAACACCGCATTCGCCCCGAACGCGGTACCCAATCCCATTCCACCGGAGAGGCCGAAGCCGGTGCCAATAGGCAGGTCCGTTTCGATCTCGACGCGAGCCGTCACCCCCAAGTCCTCGAGCACTCGCTGGACAGATCCGACGGTGGTCGGTTCGCCGTCGACCAGCACCTTTCGCTCGTCGTTCGGTCGGACGGTGACAGTGACTCCATCTGTCATCGTGAAACCGGCGCCCCGTGAGCCGGTCCTGACGGGATCGTCCGTCTGGTGGACCGCAAACAGACCGGTGACGTGCCCCGGAACGACCGCGCGGGCGACGGGCTCGGGCATGGCCTACGGCGAGAGGCGTGTGCGATCCCGCGGGAAGAGCACGGCCTCGCGGATGTTGTCGAGGTCGAGCATCGTAACCAGGAGCCGTTCGGCGCCCATCCCCCAGCCGGCATGCGGGGGCATGCCGTACTTGAACATCTTCGTGTAATATTCGAAGGCAGCGGGGTCGAGGCCCTGGGCCTCGAAGCCCTCGACGAGTTCCTCGTAGCGGTGTTCGCGCTGGCCGCCCGAGACCAGTTCCATCCGTGGGTGGTTCAGGTCGAACCCGGTCGAGACGTCGGGCTCGCCATCGACGTCTTTGATGTAGAACGGTTTGACGTCCGAGGGCCAGTTGGTGATGAAGTAATGCTCGCCGATCTCCTCGCCCAGGGCCTTCTCGGCCTCCGTCGGGAGGTCATCTCCCCAGGTCAGCTGCTCGTCGACGACGCCGGTCGCGTTGGCCCGCTGGATCGCTTCCTCGTAGGTGATACGAGGGAAATCGTCGGTGGGGACCTCGAAGTCCTCGGCGAGCCCGAGGGTTTCGAGCTGCTCGGGACACCGATCCTCGACTGCCTGATAGACCGATCGGACGAAGGTTTCGGCCACGTCCATGGCCTCGTCGGCGTCGATGAATGCGCTCTCGAAGTCGATACTGGTTGCCTCGTTGAGGTGACGGGGCGTGTTGTGTTCCTCGGCCCGGAAGATCGGCCCGATCTCGAATACGCGTTCGAGGCCCGAGGCAGCGAGGAGCTGTTTGAACAGCTGCGGGGACTGGTTCATGAACGCCTCGCGGCCGAAGTAGGTGATCGGGAACAGTTCCGTCCCCCCTTCGGTCCCAGTGGCGACGATTTTCGGCGTCGTAATCTCGGTCCCGCCGAGTTCCCGGAAGGTGTCCCGGGCGGCGTCGAGCACCACGCTGCGAATTTCGAAGATCGCCCGCGTCTCCTCGCGACGGAGGTCAAGGGTGCGGTTGTCCAGCCGCGTCGAGAGTTCGGCCCCGACTTTGCCGGACGGATCGAGGGGGAGTTCGGGGTCGGCTTCGGCGACGATTTCGAGGGTCTCCGGGACGATTTCCACGCCCGTGGGTGCTCGGTCCTCCTCGAACACGTCGCCGGTGACCTGGAGAACACTCTCTCGATGGACGGAGAGGCCCCGCTCGACGAGTTCGTCAGGCAATTCGTCTTTTTCGAATTTTACTTGAATCCGGCCCGTTCGATCCCGAAGAATGAGGAAGGCGATCCCGCCGAGGTCACGGATCTCGTGAACCCAGCCGGCGATCGTCGCGGTTTCGCCGGGTTCGGCGTCTGCTGCATGTGTCCGGTCTCGCATGGAAACATCTAAACCCCGGACCGCTTTTAAACGCCCGTATTTCCACCGGGCTCACTCTGTGTCTTTGGCGCCCCGAACCGTCTCTTCGACGGCCTCGACACCCTCCTCGTGGACCAGGTCCCCGACCACGACGACGTCTGCAACGTTGCCCATCTGGTTTGCCGACTCGTAGTCGTGGATCCCGCCACCGTAGAAAAGTGTGGCCTCGTCCAGGGCCTCGGTCCCGGCTTTGACGATCTCCGGATCGCCCAACATGCCGGAGTACTCCAGGTAGACGATTTCCTGGCCGAAGAGCCGTTCGGCGATCGAGGCGTACGCGGCGACCTCCTCGGCGTCGAGGTCGCAGTTGGCTTCCGTGTATTCGGCGACCGACGCCTCGGGGTTGAGCACGACGTAGGCTTCGGTGTGGGTGCGCTCCCATTCGACGTCGTCGATCCGGGCCCATTCTTTGTGTGCGCCCGTGATCCAGAACGGGTCGCCAGCGTTGAAGACCGTCGGAATGAGATAGCCGTCCAGGCCCGGATCCTCGATGACGACCCCGGGGTTCGACGGCTCCTGGTAGAGGGCAACGTCGTACTCCCGGCAGGCACTGACGACCCGTTCCATCTTCTCCTCGGTCATCCCGGTCGTTCCGCCGATTTCGATGGCGTCGGTCCCGCTCGTGCAGACGTCTTCGAACGTGTCATCGCCGGCGAGTTCCTTGTCGGGATCGACTTTGAGAACGTGATCCCACTGCGTCCACGGCCCAGTCATGGGTAATCGGTCAGTGGGATCGGCTAAAACGGCTTCGCTTCGGTCCACGCAGGGGGTTCAGTGGTGAATCCCCATCGCCTCGATCTGCTCCTGATACCGGTTCCGGATGGTGACCTCAGTCACCTGAGCGACGTCGGCAACCTCCCGTTGGGTCTTTTTCTCGTTACACAAAAGCGAGGCCGCGTAGATCGCTGCCGCTGCGTAGCCAGTGGGCGATTTTCCCGAAAGCAGGCCCTTCTCCGCGGTCGTCTCGATGATCTCGTTGGCTTTGGACTGGACTTCCTCGGAGAGTTCGAGTTCGGAGCAAAAGCGAGGGACGTACTTCTTCGGATCGACTGGTTTCATCTCGAGGCCGAGTTCCTGAGAGATATAGCGGTAGGTTCGGCCGATTTCCTTGCGTTCGACCCGCGATACCTCCGAAATCTCTTCGAGACTGCGGGGGATGCCTTCCTTGCGACAGGAGGCGTAGAGTGCTGAGGTCGCCACCCCTTCGATCGATCGGCCACGGATGAGATCCTCCTTGAGCGCCCGCCGATAGATCACGGAGGCCACTTCGCGGACCGATCGGGGCACGCCCAGCGCACTCGCCATGCGGTCGATCTCCGAGAGGGCAAACTGGAGGTTTCGTTCCCCGGCGTCTTTCGTCCGGATCCGTTCCTGCCACTTCCGCAGCCGATGCATCTGGCTGCGCTTTTTCGAAGAGATAGACCGCCCGTAAGCGTCCTTGTCCTTCCAGTCGATCGTGGTCGTCAGCCCCTTATCGTGCATCGTCTGGGTGGTCGGGGCCCCCACGCGGGACTTTTCCTGGCGCTCCTGGTGATTGAACGCGCGCCACTCCGGTCCGGGGTCGATCTTTTCCTCCTCAAGAACGAGCCCACACTCGTTGCAGACGAGTTCACCCCTATCGGAGCTTTTAACCAGGTCCTCGGAGCCACATTCCGGACACTCCCGGACGCTTTCGTCTGACTCCTCGGTCTCGGCCGCTTGTTTTTCCCGCTGGCGGGTGGACCGTGTCATCGCATTTATATACTAGTATCCTGGAGTAATTTAAACTCGTTGCATTTAATAGCACCTTTCGTGAACGACAGAATGGTGTATACCGACCCTATAACCGCCGCCAGGCGGTGATTATCCGGGCCTATGAGGATTCTTTCGGGGGGTACTTGAACGTCCCCCTCGGACAGTCATGTATGCCGGTGGTGGAATGTGATGTCGAGAGTGCCCGAGCGGTGCTGAAGGAGGCAGGGGCGACGATCGAGCCGGGAAAGACCGACCACGAGCGCTATCACGCGGAGCTGGGTGAGGCCCATGCGATCGCCTACGAGGACCAACTCGTGGTCCAGGGCAAGCAGCCCGTCGATATCACCTCCGTCCTCGCGGACGGCGGTGGTCGCGTCCACCTCTATTTCGACGGCGCGTGCAGGGGCAACCCGGGGCCGGCCGCGATCGGATGGGTGCTCGTGGACGGCGACGGGATCGTCGAGGAGGGCGGCGAGACGATCGGCCGCGCGACGAACAATCAGGCCGAATACGAGGCCCTGATACGGGGTCTCGAGGTCGCGACCGCGTACGGGTACGACGAACTCGAAATCCGCGGGGACTCCCAACTCATCGTGAAACAGGTTCGCGGGGAGTGGGACACGAACGACCCAACCCTCCGAGAGCATCGCGTGCGCGTTCACGAATTGCTCACGGATGTCGAGACCTATTCGATCACCCACGTGCCCCGCGAGACGAACGACCGGGCCGATCAGCTCGCAAACGACGCGCTCGACGATGCCTGACCTGCCGCCTTCTGTCGTCCAAACGGTGCGGGCCATGACCCGAACGGCGCGGTTTGCAACCCACGCCCGTCCGGACGCGATCCGGGAGCGACGTGACGCCCTCCTCGCTCGATTCGGCTATCGCGCCCGCGTTCGAGCGGACGACCCGGTCCCGACGCTCGTCTGTTATCCCGACGCGTGGATCGAGGACGGCCTGTTGCAGCCCGAACAACTGGAATCGACTGATGACGCCGTCGAAGTCCCTCTCTCCTCGGTCGGTTCACTCGAGGAATTTGAAGCTATCGAGGCCCACAACCAGGACGTCGCCCAGCGTGTGACAGATCACTACGGTGCGCTTCACGGGAAGACGGCGGCGGCCTTCGGGACCTACATGGCCAACCACCACAATGCCCCCATTGAAGCGGCCACGCCCTCCCAGGTGGACCATTTCCGAAGCGATTACTTTCCGCGCAACGCCTGGCCGACTGACGAGCAGGTGGCGGCCCTTGACACCTCACTCGAGCTCCTCTTCGAGGTGGCAAATGTCGCTGACCCACCGGTCGACGGGTGAGGGCGGCGTCGCTTGATAATTCGACCTCTCGACGCGTGAGCGCTGGATGAAACGGCAGCTCGACGCGGGGGAGAATCGGTCGAAAAAGCTCGGCCTCGCCAACTCAGCCAGGTCGAAAGTGCTATTCCTCGATCACTGACCGGACGAACTCGGCTCGCTCCTCGTCGGTGCTGAAGTGTTCGAGGGTCCACCTGAGGTCATCGCGCACCGCTTCGAGGCCGGTGTCAGTCAGGCCGTATTCGTTCGTTCGCTTGTCCAGCTCGCTTTTCTCGACCAGGCCCGCCGCAACGAGGTCATCGAGGTTGGGGTACAGGCGCCCGTGGTTTACCTCGTCGTCGTAGTAGGATTCCAGTTCCCGCTTGATCGCGAGCCCATAGCGGGGCTCTTCGGCGAGTACCGTCAGAATGTTCTTCTGGAAGGCTGTAAGGTCTCTCGCGGCCGCGACGTCCAGGCGAGCGTCTGACATGAATGGCCGAAAGCCGTTGAATTATTTAACCCTTCCCAAACGCGAGAGCGTGAATCGGATGGGCCGAAGACGAAAAATCTATGCGGGGGACCCCGGGAGTGTGGGGTATGACGAACCTCTTCGAAGACCTCGAAACGGGACCGAATCCACCGGAAACGATCTATGCGGTGATCGAGTGTCTCAAGGGCGAACGGAACAAGTACGAGTACGACAAGGACATTCCCGGCGTCGTCCTCGACCGGGTCCTGCACAGCAACGTTCACTACCCGGGCGATTACGGCTTCATCCCGAAATCCTACTACGACGACGGCGACCCCTTCGACGTGCTCGTGCTGGTCGAAGACCAGACGTTCCCGGGGTGTGTGATCGAAGCCCGTCCGGTCGCGCTCATGCGGATGGACGACGACGGCGAACAGGACGACAAGGTGCTTGCCGTCCCGGCCGAAGACCCGCGCTACGATCACTTCGAAGACATCGAGGACGTACCCCAACAGACCCTCGACGAGATCGCCGAATTCTTCGAGACCTACAAGAACCTCGAGGAAGGGAAGGAAGTCGAGACGCTCGGCTGGGAGGATCGTGAGGCCGCCTTCGACGCCATCGAACACGCCCAGGACCTCTACGAAGCGGAATTCGAATAACCGATTCTCGACGGCTGGTTGCCCGCGTATGCGTCAGAGACATACCGGCGGGCCCAGCGATGTATTATGCGTATGGGTAATTTCATGAGGGGCCATCACATAGATAGAACTGTGATGGCAGCCCGATCAACCCGCGCCGGCATTCGGCACCTCACCGTCGTTCCGGCGAACTTCGAGCCCGGACCGGATCATGACCCCGACGCCGAGGACACGGACTCGAACGGGGAGACACCGTCTCGATAACGGGTGCTGCCAGGATCGGACAGCCCGACAGGCGGATCGGGATACGAAGCTTCTTGGGGTTGAAACCGAAACGCTCAGCTACTTATGGGTCTGTTCGACCGGTTGCGCGGGGACGACGGTCCACGCGTCGCGTTTGTGGGCATCGATGGCGTGCCGTGGTCACTGATCGCGGACAATCCCGAACGGTTCCCGAACCTCACTGCGATGGCCGAGGACGGGGCCGGGGGGCCGATGAACAGCATCGTGCCGCCGGAATCGAGTGCCTGCTGGCCGTCGCTGACGACAGGCACCAACCCGGGAGAAACCGGGGTCTACGGGTTCCAGGACCGTGAAGTCGGCTCGTACGAAACGTACGTGCCGATGGGCAACGACGTCCAGTCCACGCGGCTCTGGACCCGCGTGCAGGATGCCGGCCAGGAGACGACGGTCATGAACGTCCCGGTGACCTTCCCGCCGGATCTGGAACCCACCCGAATGGTGTCCGGCTTCCTCTCGCCCTCCGTGGAGAAAGCGGCGGTTCCCGAATCATTCGCGGAGGAACTCGAGGGCCTCGATTATCGTATCGACGTGAACGCCAAACTCGGGCACGACGAGGACAAATCGGCGTTCATCGAGGACGCACACGAGACCCTCGATGCCCGATACGAGGCGTTCAAGCGATATCTCTCGGGCGACGATTGGGACCTCTTTTTCGGGGTCTTCATGACCACCGATCGGGTCAATCACTTCCTCTTCGAACACTACGAGGAAGCCGGCGAATACGAGGAGGCGTTTCTCGACTTCTACGAGGCAGTCGACGCCTACCTCGGGGACCTTCGCGACCAGTTGCCCGACGAGGCGACGATGATCGTCGCGAGCGACCACGGGTTCACGACGCTGCACCACGAGGTCCATCTCAACGCCTGGCTTGAGGAGGAAGGGTGGCTCTCGTACGCGACCGATGATCCGGAGGACCTGGCGGATATCGACGACGACACGACGGCCTATTCGTTCATTCCAGGCCGCTTTTACATCAACCTCGAAGGGCGGGAGCCGCGGGGGTCGGTCCCCGAATCCGAGTACGAGTCGGTGCGAGCCGATCTCCGAGCGGAACTCGAAAATCTCACCGGGCCGGACGGCCGCGAGGTCGTCGATCGGGTCGTTCCCAAGGAGGAGGCCTTTTCGGGTGCGCATGAGGACATCGCCCCCGATCTCGTCGCGATCCCGAACGACGGCTTCGACCTCAAATCCGGCTTCTCCGGCGGGGGCGAGGTCTTCAATTCGGGCCCCAGGAACGGGATGCACACCTTCGAGGAAGCGACGCTGGTAATCGACGATCCGTCACTTTCGGTCCCGGCATCGACCGATCTGCTCGACATCACCCCGACGATCCTCGATCTCCTGGAGATCGACTACGAGCCGACCGAATTCGACGGATCGAGTCTGGCGTAGTCGAGGCGGTCTTCGATCGACGGCGAGGCCGGCCGAACGTTTATCCCGGAAGATAGGGCCACTTCGTCGGGATGCCAGCACAACGGGGACTCGAGGAACGGGTGGCGGCCCTAGAGCGTCGACTGGATGACGAGCAGGTCCCAGCAGCATCCCCCCAGTCCGACGTGGAATCGCCGGACACACCTGAGCTGCAGGAGCGCATCGACGACCTCGAATCGAGGGTCGCTGAGCTCGCGGCCGGCTTGCAGGCCGTTCGGGGGTACGTCGGACAGGTCGAGCACGTCAACGCATCCGTCGAACGACGGGCCGATGCGGCTATTGCGGCGGTCGAACGACTCGAATCGGCCCCGAAAACGCCACCACCGGTCGCCACGGCGACCCCTGCGGATTCGCCCCCGGCAGCGGCGGCCGAGACCGGGGCCGCCGAGGACCAGCCCCAACAGGACGAACAGGGATTCCTGGAACGGATTCAGTCGCTGCGATGATGGTCCGCCTGCTGCTTGCGGTGATCGTGGCTGGCGCGCTGATCGGGGCTTCGATGCCGGTCATCGACCGCGCCCAACGGACCCAGGCCGACCATGAACTGACACGCGCCGTCGAATCGATCGAGACGGCGACGCGCACACTCGTTCGTCACAGTGATCCCGTTCCGATGGGGGTCCCACCGGCGACACGAGACGTCGAGGTGTCCCTGCCCGCCCAATCTGCAGGGGCTGAATTGGCTCTCCGGCCCCTCGACGAGCCGAATGAGACCGGGAAGACCGTACTCCGGACGACGGTCCAGGGAGCACCGCCGAAGCGGACCATCCTCAACGCGACCGTGCGGCCGATCGAATCCGACGGCACTGTTGGGTGGGGAGAGACCGTGACAGTGCAGAAATCGGCCGACCTTACGCTTCGGTATCGACTGGTCGGAGAGCGCCCGGTCATCACTGTTGCCCGAGCATTCAAGTAGGGGAACCGGACCACCAGGGAGCATGTTCGACCAGTCGGTGGCGACAGCCCCTGCCTGTCAGTGCGAGCCCAGCCGGTCCGGCGACCGCTTGCTCGTCGACGCGACAGAATGTCCGGCCGACGGCGATCTGGCGTCGAATCAGGCGTGTCGGCAGCCGATAATCGAGGCCCTCGCCGCGGGGCCGGTCGACGGGATTCGGATCCGCACTGGTGGCGTCGATCGGGTTTGTTCGTCGGAAACCGTAACGTTGCTGCACGCAGCGGCCAGGTTCGCCACCCGAGTAAGCGGTCGGGACGCCCGCTTGGCCGAACTCGCCCGCGAGCAACCGATCGCGGCGGCGCGGGAGGCCCGCGGCCGGGCGGGTCTCATCGGAGATGTCGTCCGGGAAACCGGCCTGGCCACCTTTGCGGACCGAGATGGGGCGGCGAGTGAGGTAATCGATTATCGCCGGGTGCCGTCGATCGCCGCGAGCCAGCTCGATACCGTTCCCCCATCCGATGCCAGTCTCAGGGACGCCCGGATCATTGGCTCGGGGGCGACGGCTCGCATCTTCGATCGCCCCGATGGACCGGCAGTCTACCAGCTGGAACCACTCGAATACACGCTCGACGACGCGGCCCTTGCCGCGCTCGCGAAGGCCAAAGACCGCCTCGTCGCGACCGATTCGGGCTCGCCCAGCGATCATCGATCGGCCGTCGAGCAGGTCGCCGACGAGACACACCCGATCGACACGCTCACGACGGTCCTCCAGAAGCATACGGCCGGGTACGGCGTCCTGGAGGACTTGTTCAGTGACGAGGCCGTGTCGGAGGTGTTCGTCAACGCGCCGGCGACCGAAACCCAACTGTTCGTCCGCCTCGAGGGCGAGGCACTCCGAACGAACGTGACGCTGACCGAGCGCGGAACGGACCGGCTTGCGGCCGGCCTTCGAGCGGAAAGCGGCCGGGCGTTCTCCCGGGCAGCCCCGACGATCGATACCTCCTTGTCCGGTGTCGGTGGGGCCGACTCGATTCGGGTCGCCGGGACGCGGGAACCGGCAAGCGACGGCTATGCCTTCGCCCTGCGGGTCGAAGGAACCGACCGATGGCGGTTGCAGCGGTTGGTGGAAAACGGGACGGTGAGCAGCGAGGCGGCCGGCTTGCTTTCGGTGGCCATGGCACGCGGGGGTGCGATGCTCGTGGCCGGGCCGCGGGGAGCGGGCAAGACGACGATGACCTCCGCACTGCTCTGGGAACTCCCGCCGGCGACGCGGCTGTTGGCAATCGAGGACACACCGGAATTGCCGATCCGAGCGCTTCAAAACGCGGGCCGCGACGTCCTCCGCCTCGAAGCCGCCGCCGATGCGAACGCGGCGATCGATCCGGCAACGGCCCTCAGGACGGCGCTGCGGTTCGGAAACGGCGCGCTGGCCGTCGGGGAGGTCCGGGGCGAAGAAGCCGCGGTCCTCTATGAGGCGATGCGGGTCGGGGCGGCCAGTGATACGGTGATCGGGACGATTCACGGCGAGGGATACGACGGGGTGAAAGAGCGGGTCGTCGCCGACCTCGGGGTGCCCGAGTCCTCGTTCGCTGCGACTGATCTGTTGGTCACCCTTGCCCCGACAGCCGACGGCAAGCGGGTCATGTCGATCGAGGAAGTGACCGACGATGGAAGCGCCGTGCTGTTCGAGTACGACGGGTCGACACTCCAGCCGACGCCCCGACTCGAACGGGGCAACAGTCACCTCGTCGCCTCCCTCTCGACGCCCGGCGAAACATACGCCGATGCGATGTCCGCGATCGAGACCCGTGCCGAGGGGTTCGAACGGTCGTCACTCCAGCAATCCGGCGACGGTGCGGAGGCAAGGGCGGATGTCTGACGGGTACCAGGTGGCGTCGTGGCTTCGGCATGGATTGGATCGGATCGATCTCGAAACCGTCTGTCCCCGGGCCGCGGCCTGGCTGGAAACGTTCCGGCGAACCCGAGCAATCGGGACGGCCCCGGAACTGTTGGCATTCGCGATGCTGCAATTGACGCTCAACCCGTCACTCGAACGGGCGGCGGATTTTGCGACGAGCGCGATCGACGGTCGATTGAGTCGCTCGCTCGCCGCCCATCGCACGGCGACGGTTTCGGGACGGCGCGCGTTCGAAGCCTTCGCCGCGGAGTGGTCACAACAGGATCCGTCGCTCTCCCGGGCCGTGACGCTCATGAGCGTGGCCATCGATGCCCCGCCGAATCGCCGGGAAGAAACCCTCGAAGACGCGTTGGAGGCCGTCTTGGAGGGGGCGCGTGAGCGGGTCGTCGAGTTCTCGACGGCGATCCGGGGGCCAGCGATGGGCATCTATGCCTTCGGGGTCATGCTTCCCCTCGCGCTGGTCGGGTTATTACCCGTGCTTGCCTCGGCCGGCGGCGGGGTTCCGATGCTCGGCCTGGCGATCGTGTACGACGGGCTCATCCCGCTGGGCCTTGCCGGGAGTGGGCTCTGGCTCTGGGCTCGTCGACCGGCGGTCACGGATACGGCCTTTGAGGCCGGGGTGCTCTCCAATGCGAGACCGGGATGGCAGGCGTGGGTGGCGGGACTGACCGGGGCGGTTTCGGCCTGGGCCGGGACGATCCTGTTGGGACCGGACTGGGCACCGCCGCTCGTCGCGGTCGGGGTCGGATCCGGGAGTGCACTGTTCGTGTACCTCCAGCCGGTCGCCGAGGCCCAAACGCGGATGGAACAGCTGGATGCTCGATTTCCGGACGTCCTCGCGATCGTCGGCCAACGGTTGGGCGAGGGGGAGCCGATCGAAACGACGATCGGCTCGGTCGCGACACGCTTTGACGGTCCTGTCGGTGAGCTCTTCGAGCGGGCCCAGGTTCGCCATCGGCGATCGGGTGAACCGATGGAGGCGGTGTTTTTCGGCTCGAACGGCCTCCTGACTGACGTCCCGAGCCAGCGGGTTCGAGGCGGATTGTCACTCGTGATGACAGCAGCGGAGTATGGCTCCCCAGGCGGGGAGACGTTGTTGACTGTGGGTGACTATCTGGGCTCGCTGCTCGCCGTCGAACGGGAAGCCAGGCGGGAACTGGCACAGACGACGAGTACGCTCAGACAGACCGCCCTGGTGTTCGCCCCGGCGATTGCCGGCGTCACGGTCGCCCTCGCGACCGGCATGGGTGCCGTCGACGGGTCCGGGGCCCAGTTCGAGGTCGCGATCCTGGCCAGGGTTATCGGCGTCTACGTATTGCTGCTGGGCGTGGTGCTCCCCTCGCTTTCGGTCGTCCTCGCCCGTGGGTTCGATCCGGTTCGGATGGGATATCAGAGCGCGATCGCGGTCGCCGTCGGGGCTATCGTCTATCCACTGACGTTCGTCGCAGCCCGCACCCTGGTGTATGTTTAAGTAAGGGGACAGGGGCAACACCGCCCATGATGGAGACGCCGGCGGACACGCCGTGGCTCTGGGTGGGGCTGACACTTGCCACTGCAGTCATGTTCGGGGTCGTTATGGGTGTCGGCCCCGCGGCGCCGGACGCACAGCGCGCGGCGACGGCCATCGACGACGTTGCAACGAGCGAGCACCCGGCGGCGGGGTCGGTCCCACTTCGAGCCAGCGAGGTTCGCCTCACACCAGATCGGATCGGGCTCCGCGGCCCTGGCGGGCAAGCCCACGCGACCATCCAGTACGGGCCGGTAACACCCGTCGAACCGGATTCGGCGCTGGACCGGGTACTCGACGGCCACGCCCCCGAACGTGTTTTCAGGCGACCGGAGACCTACCGAGCAGCCCTCGCTGCGGCGCAGGAGCGGACGCCGTTCTGGCAGCGAGCGGGCGAGGAACTTCGCATTCGACAGGTCCACTACGGGGAGGTGAACAGTGTTCTCGTCGGCGCGTAGGGCGCAAGTCGAGCCTGTGCCCGCCCTGCTGGCGCTTGCCGTGTTCGCGATCGGGCTGTCCCTCTATGGGGTCACGATCGATGGGTTGCCGGGAGGCTCGCAGCCGGCCGTTTCGGAGGCGACGATGGATCTGACCGTCGAAACGCTCAGTGATGGCCCTGTCGTCATCCCGCAGCGAATCGATCGCGTCCCAGAGCAACTCCCCGACGTGACTGGGGTGATCGTGCGTGTCGAAGGACGGACCTGGCGGTCCGGCTCAATCAACGCATCCGACGACAGCCGCCGTCGACAGGTGCTGGTCCGGACTCCACGGGGCGAAGTCCCAGGCACGCTGCGGGTGGTGACATGACCGTCGATCGGGGGATCAGCACGCCGATCGATGTCGTGCTTGGATTGCTCCTCGTTGCGATCGCGACGGGAGTCGTAGCCACGGCCGTCCCGCCTCCGAGCCCGCAGCCGCCGGCGGACGTGCAATCGGCGATGCTCGGGAGTACCATTACCGTGGAGTACGAGACCGCTGCCGGCCAGTGGACGGTTCGGGAGACTGTCGGCGGGCTCCTTGCAGACGGCGCGATGGCCGGTCAGGGCCAGTCATCCGAGCGGGATGAGGTGTTTCGCGAGGCGATACGAACAACGGTCACCGAACACGTCGAAACCCACGGCGCGCATGTACAGGTGATCGGGGCCTGTCGTGGAACGTCGGCCGTCGATCCGTTGATCGCCGGGCGCACGCCCCCCACCGACACACCGGTTCGGGCGACGGTGTACGAACCGCCACGACCGGCTGAGTCGGATACCTGCCAGCCGATCGTCGTCTTTCGACGGTGGTCGCCATGACGTTCGCCGCTGATCGACGCGGGCGCATCCCCTTCGCCTTCATTGGGGCCCTTCTGCTGCTATCGAGTTCGTTTTACGCCGTTTCCGTCGCCCCGCCAGCACCGACTGACCCCGTCGCAGACGAGGTCGTGACGGACACACAGGTCGAAGCCCGTATCGCGATGGACGGCGCGATTCGAGACGCGAGTCACACCACCGCAGCGGCGCCGGTGCTGGAACCGAGCGAATCCGGCATGGGTTCCGTACTCAGCGAGGAAACGACGTTTCGTGACGCCCTCGAGCTTCGCGTCGCGAGTGGTGTCAGGGACGCCCTGGCCGCCGTCGCTGTCCGTCGGGACGGGCTCGAGGCGACGGTCTCGCTTCCACCGATTCAGGACCGTGACTCGGCTCGGCAAGCCTTGGAGGACGTCTCGATCAGGGAGGTCGCGGACCGGCGGTATCGCGTCCGCATCGAAAACCTGCACGTCACGCTCACGCGACACGGCCAGCCGGTCTCGGTGACACGCTATAACGCCACGCTGACAATGGCCCTACCCGCCATCGAGCTCCACAAGCGAACCAGTCGCTACGAGTCCCGGCTGACCGCCGGGACGACCGCGGCCGGATTCAGCCGCGATCTGACCGCCCGACTCTTTCCCATCGTCTGGATGCGTGGGTACGCCCAGTACGGTGGCGCCCCGATCAAGAACGTGCTCGCCAACCGACACGTGGAAGTGATGGCAAACGACGCGCTCCTCGCCCAGCAGGCAGCCGTCTTCGGTATCGAGGATCCGACGGGCCGAAACGCGACCAGTCGGGCTGCGGCGACCGTGGCGACACGGGACGCGTTTCTGGGCGCCGAAGAAACCGTCAAGTCACAATTGGGGAAGCCACAGGGAGATCAGACGGGAGCCGGGGAACCCTCGAGTTCACCGGCCGTTCCAATTCCTGGAGTCGTTGACACCGAACAGTCCGTCGACCCGGAACACGAGGCGAATACCGCGTACCTGGCCTTCATCGAGGGTCGAGACGGGCGAAGCCTGGATGGGATCGTCGATGACATCTACCAGGGGGACGTGCGCGTGACTACCTCAGCGACCCGGTCGGAAACTGAGCGCGAATCTTTCGGATCACGACCGGCGAACGCGACCCGGCTGTTCACGGAGACGAGTACTGATCAATGGCACGAGGACGGCGAGTTTCGAGACGGCCACGGAACGACCCTCCGGAGCTATCGAGCCCGCGTCATCGAGGAGCGCGTGCGACGGACCTACTGGGCCACGAATGCGTCGATCGAGACGACGACCTCGCTGAAACGGACGACCTATCGGGTCACACTGGACATCGACGCCCGCTATCGGCCGCCCGGAATCGCTCCGGACCGACCCATTGGCACCCTCCCGTATGGCCCGACCGCGGAAGATCGGCTTCGTGAAGCCGCGACCGACCGCCTTTTGGGCGGCTCCCAACCGAAACGGCGGGCCGTCGCGGCGATCGACGGTGGCGGTTCGACCGGGTGGCAAACCCTCGATATCGATCCGCCCGCGCATGTCACCACGCAAGCCCAGCGACAGACGGCCGATCTTCGCCGGGCTATTCAGGACGTTTCTGTGACCCTCGAAACTCGATCGGTGGCAAGTTCGACAAACCCCGCCGCCGAATTGCGCGGTCGGCTGACCGACGAGCGACCACAGCTCCTCGATATTCCATACCGGTATGACTCGCTGGCGGACCGGGCCGTCGCGGCCGCTCGCCTGTCGTATTACGAGCGGGTCACTGCCGAACTCGGGGCCGAAACGCCGAAAATCCAGCAGGCCCAGAACGCGTTTGCCGACATGCTCGGGTCACGGATGATTCCGAGTGGGCGCCCGGAGCGGTCGAAGCCGTCCACGGACTCGTACGTCACGAGCGTTGATGGCGGGCCCGCGTATCTCTCGGCCGATCCACCCGACGGGAGTGACCCGCCGCTTGCCGCCAGAAACGTGAACCTCTTTACAGTCCCCTACGGTGACACAGCCGATGCGATCGTCGAGGGGATCGGTCGAAAGGATCGGCAGGTCTCCATCCGCACAGCAGCCCAGACCCTCGCCGTCCTCGAGCGGACAGACCGGGGAGCAGCCCACGACCGGCGGGAATTGCGCCGTTCGCTGGCGGATTCGGTCGAAGCGATCATGGATCGCTATCACGCGGTTGTGGCGCGGGACGTCGGGTATCGGGAAGCTGATCGGGCCATCCGCTCCGCCAGGCACGAATGGACGACAGTTCATGGGGAGGCCCTGGCGATCGCGGACGGTCGCATGGCGGAAGCGATCGAGGCCGAACTTCCGCATGGGCTGGCGGCAACGGATCAGGACCGGCTGCGGGTGGCCCTCCGTGTCGCCGGAACGGAAGCGAGATCCGAGGGGCAGGTTCACGTCCCGGAATCCCTGGTCGAACAGGCCCGACAGGACGGGACCACCCCTGGGTCGCCGATGGTCGAAGAATCGATCAAATCGGGCGCGACGGAGGCGACGACACACGTGTGGGAACGCCAGACTGGCACGAAGGTCGGGAGTCTCCCAGCCGGACTGCCCCTCCTGCCGACCCCCGGCTCCTGGTATGCGACCGTCAACGCGTGGACGGTGGAGGTCACCGGCCAGTACGACCACTTCACCGTCGCGACTCGCCGGGCGGCTCCGGGCCGTCACACGAACGGGACTGTCGAATACGTCCGGGAGAATCGGACGATTACAGCGGATATCGACAACGACGGCCAGCCCGAACGCCTGGGACGGAATCGCCCGATTTCCTTCGACGCCCAAACAGGGGTCATTATCGTGGTACCTCCGGGGAAAACCGGTGTCGGTGACGTCGACGGGCAGGCGATCGAAACCTCGTCGGGGTGGTAGGCGATGGCTGGGTGTGGGCACCGTGACAACCTCGAAACATGGAGGGATCGTGGCCTGATGAGCGACCCACCGCTTGGGACCTTCCTCGAAGCGCGTGATCGTGCTGATTCGAGGGCAGCAATCGACGAAGCTGCCTTTGCCACGCTGGAAGCCGAGTTGGTAGAAATCCTTGCCGAGATCGTTGGAACGAGGGGTGTCGATGCGATCGTCGCCGAAACGTCCATCGAACCGGGCGCCCTCGACCCGTTGATTGGAGAGACGGCGCCAGAGGGGGATTCGCTCACCCTCGAAACCGCTGCTGCCGTCCTCTCGATGACCATCGGATTCTCGGCGAGCGAGGTGCGGGCGCGGCTTCGGGACCACCTCGTTATCGCCATGAGCCGTGGCCCGATCGACGTCACCACGGTTGCAGAGCGATACGGTTTCGGGGAGCCGGCCTCGCTCCGGGCGAAAATCGAGGGCGAAGAACCGTTTTTGCTTCGCGAATACGCTCGCCTGCGGGTCGTGCTGGGGTGGATCGACGCGAATCACAAACCTTGATTGCTGGGCCCTGCAAGTGGTGGTGTGCATCCGCCGGACAGTGCCCACGTTGAGCGCCGCCGCTTGCAGGTGTTCTCGTCGCTTTTGCTGCTCGTCTTTCTCGTCAACTTCGGCCGGGTCGTCTTCGCCCCGCTTTTGGATCCGTTCATCCGTGTCTTCGACGCTGGCGAGGCGACTGTGGGTTTGATCGCGACCCTCGCCTGGATGGGAAGTGCCCTCCCGCGACTCCCGACGGGATATCTGTTGACCCGCTATGCCCGCCATCGAGTCATTCTCGCCACGGGGATCTTGCTCGCCGCCGCGGCGATTTTCACGTCGTTGGCCCAGTCTATCTGGCACGTGGGGATCGGTGCCTTCGTGCTGGGGACGGCAAGTGGCATCTACTTCATCGCCGCCAATCCGCTGGTCAGCGAACTCTTCCCGGATCGGGTCGGGCGGGTCCTCGGGATTCACGGCACGGCGTCACAAACGGCGGCGGTCGTCGCGCCGTTTCTCGTGGCGGCGGCCATCGCGCTTTACAACTGGCGGCTCCTCTTTGTCGGCATGGCCATCGTGGCGCTCCTCGGGACCGGCGGCCTCGTGTATACGGCTGGCAGAACCGATTTGCCTGATGTTGGCCGAGGCGACAGACACCTGAGTCGGTCGGTCCGAAAGCACTGGCCGCTGGTCGTCACGGCGATCGCGGTGATCGGCGCGACGGGGTTCGTGTGGAACGGCTTTTTCAATTTCTTCGTCCGCTATCTGATCGTGACGAAGTCCCTCTCGCCGGGCGTCGCGGGTACCATGTTGACGCTCATCTTCGCCGCCGGCGTGCCGGCGTTCTTTTACGGCGGGCGACTGGCCGACCGAGTCCCCCGGATCCCGCTCATGCTGGTTATCATTGCGGCCTTCGTGGTCTCGTTGCTAACGATGACGATCGTCGATGGACTGGTCACGATCGCGATCGCGACCGCGGTCATGGGACTGGTCTTTCACAGTCTGCTCCCGGTCATCGATACCTACCTCCTGGATGCGCTCCCGGACGCGGACCGATCGAGCGCGTATTCGGCCTACAGCGCCACGATGATGATCATCCAGGCGACGGGGAGCGTGATCGTCGGGATCCTGGTCGAAAGCGGGCTCACCTTCGATCGGGTTTATCGGTCGTTTTCGATCGTCCTCGTCGTGATCTTCCTGCTCCTGCTTGGCCTGCATCTGGCAGACCGGTTGCCAGAACGGACAAGGTCTTGATGCATGGGGGTCAAAGCCGGCCCATGGAGCTGTCAGGCGACGAACTCGCCGGGATCGTCGACCAGTTCGGGGCCCTGTCGCGGGACACGCTGGAAGAAGCGATCCAGGAGACGGCGTTCCGCGCCGGCGAAAAACTCCAACCGGCGACCGTCGACACGTGGATCGAAGACGCGCTCGCAGCGTTTGCCCTCCTCGAGGTCGAGGTCGACGGAACCACCCGTATCGTCCCCGGCCCGCGGGCCTTTCCGTCCGTTCCGGACATGGCAACGGATCTCCCCCACGTTCTCGACGTCGAGCCCCGGTCGGTCCCGACTGCGGCCCTCGAACGGGGGCTCCGCAACCGCCTTGCGGAGGCGGCAGACGAGATCGAGTCCGCCGACCGGGCGCACGAACTCATCGACGTGACCTACGACGCCGAGGCGTGGGTGGGCGCCGATTTCGGGGACGTCCGGGACCGATTACAGCAAATCGAGGGGGCCCGGGAGAGCTAAGTGGGAGGCCACGAATACCCGATATGGACCTGGCCCCGGTGGCCGACTGGGAGCCGTCGCGCATCGGCGACCCCGAGCGCGCGGCGGCAGTCCTCGTACCGGTGACCGAACCGGGGACAGAACTGGTTTTCATCAGGCGGTCATCGACCCTCGCCGAGCATCCCGGTGAAATGAGTTTCCCCGGAGGGAACGTCGAACGGCGCGATCGGAACCGTGAGGCGACGGCTATCAGGGAGTCTGGGGAAGAAGTCGGGCTTCGACCAGCCGAAATAACCACCGTCGGTCGCCTCGATGACGTCCAGACGGTCTCGGGCTACACGGTGTCTCCCTTCGTCGCTACCGTGCCCAACCGAGACTATGGGCCGGGGGACGACGAGGTAGCTGAAGTCGTCCGCTTAGCCGTCGGGGATCTGGCCGACCCGGCCAATCACACGTTCGAGCCGCGAGAGCACCCGGGTTTCGGCACCGTTCCGTGCCATCACTTTCACGTCGGTGATCGAACGATCTGGGGCGCGACGGCGCGGATGCTCGTTCAGCTGCTTCGTCTCGGGACCGAATGGTCCGTTCCGCAGCCAGAAACACCGACACTGGGAGAACTCGTCGCGGAACATGGGAGCCACCCCACGACCGAGCGACCCTCAGGCCGCCGCTGAGTCCTCGACCGGGTCCGTGGGCGTTTTCGGGATTTCGACGACCAGAGTCCCATGATCAGTCAACGTCGCCGTCGCCTCGTCCGGTCGAATGCCCGAAGTGGGGAGGGGCACCGACCCGTCTAGTTCGAGGCCACGACCCGGGACGACCATCTCGAACCCCTCGTTGAACGGGCGGAACCGATCGATCCTGACTTCGAGGGTGCTGTCGGTCAGCTGGACGTTCACGTCACTCGCCGTCGCGCCGGGCGCGTCGAGGACCACTCGATACGCCTCGTCGCTCTCGAGGACGTCAGCGGGAAGCGGGGATTCCTCCTGCACCTTGCTCGTCACGCGGCCGAAGCGGTCGAGCAACATGTCGGGGAGCGATTCGCCGATTTCCTTGAGTGCCCGGGGATCTGTGTTCATACGGTGATCTCCTCCAAGGTGTCAGTTTGCCCGCAGTACGGACAGGCAAAATCCTCGATGGTCGTCGCATCCGGCATGTCGTAGGTGTAGTGGACCTCGAACATGTCGAGTTCGCAGTCGGGGTTCGTGCAGCTGAATTCCTTCGTCGGCGGCATACACGGGGTTCGGGCGCGGCAGGCATAAGCCCAGTGGGGCCGCCCGGAGCCCTTTTGCCGGTCGGACGGCAAACCAGTGCGATGACCACCCCAGTCGGCATTTCGGTCGTGCTCGTCGACGGCTACGTCGACGAGCCCGCCCATTTCGGGGTCCCTCCGTACATCTCGACGTATCCGCGGTATACGGCCGGTGCGTTGCGGGACGCTGGCGTTCCGGCCGACGCGATCACCTATGTCACAATCGACGCATTGCGTGAGGACCGCTCGAACTGGGAAGCCGTCGAATCCGCCGATCTCCTCGTTTATTTGGGGGGCATGACGGTGCCGGGCAGTTACGTCGGCGGCACGCCGGCTGAACCGGCGGAGGCGCGGGAACTCGCCTGGACGGCGACCGGGACTTCGGTGATGGGAGGACCTGTTCGGTTCGGCGTCGGCGAGGCGAACGAAGGGGGCACGGAGACGAAACGCGCCGACCTCGACTTCGACTTCCTGGCGATGGCCGACGTCGAAGCCGCCGCCTTCGACCTCGTGCAAAACGGGCTGGAGGGCTTCAACGACCGGTACCGGTCACTCGAGGAGGCAGACCGATGGGCCGAACTCGGTGCCTTCATCCTCGAGCAGCACCCGGACCATCCAGACGCCGTGATCGCCGAAATCGAAACGGCGAGGGGGTGTGCCTACCGCTGTTCGTTCTGTACCGAACCACTGTACGGCGATCCGACCTTCAGGGAGCCGGAGGCGATACACGCGGAGATCGGGGCGCTCGCGGATCGGGGGGTCTCGCACTTCCGTCTCGGGCGCCAGGCCGACATTTTGGCCTACGGCGGTGACGGTGAGCGCCCGAATCCTGACGCGATCGAGACCCTCTACGCGGGGATCCGCTCCGTCGCTCCGGAACTCGAGACCCTTCACATGGATAATATGAATCCGGTGACGATCGTCGACTATCCGGAGCGGTCGCGGGCGGCCCTCGAGGTGATCGCGACATACAATACGCCAGGGGATACCGCGGCCTTCGGGGTGGAGAGCGCGGATCCGGTCGTCCAGGCGGAAAACGACCTGCTCGTCACGCCAGAGGAGGCGTTTGAAGCCGTCGAACTCGTCAACGAGGTGGGCGGCTGGCGGCCGGGCGAAGATCCATCGGGGGCACCGTCGACGGATCCGTCACTGCCGACGCGGTTACCGACGCTGCTTCCCGGCATCAATTTCGTGCATGGGTTGGCCGGGGAACGCGAGGAGACCTTCGAACACAATCGGGCCTTTCTCGACTCGATTCTCGAGGCGGGCCTGATGGTCCGACGGATCAACATCCGGCAGGTGATGGCTTTCGAAGGGACCGAGATGGAAACGACCGGCTCCGCACTCGCCGAGGCCCACAAGCAGCAGTTCAAGGCCTACCGGTCCGCAGTCCGGGAGGACGTCGACGTGCCGATGCTCGAACGGGTCGCTCCGGCGGGAACGGTATTGCCCACCGTTCGGACCGAATATCACGACGGTGAGCACACCTTCGGTCGGCAACCGGGAACGTATCCGCTGCTCGTCGGCATTCCCAGCGATATCCCACTACGCGAATCAGTCGACGTGGCCGTGGTCGATCAGGGGCCGCGATCGGTGACAGCTGTTCCGTATCCCCTCGACCCGAACGCGGCGAAGATGGCGACGCTCACGGCCATCCCCGGTATCGGGTCCTCGACGGCCGGGGATATCGTCGTGGGACAGCCATACGAGTCACTGGCGGAGCTACCTGCTGCTTCGGTCCTCGAACCGTTTGTCGACCTGGCTTAATCGAAGTCTTCTTCGATGATGTCCCCGACCGCGAAGTTGGATTTGACCTCGCTGATCTCGACCTTTACCCGCTCGCCCATGTCGGCACCTGGGACGATGATGACGTAGCCTCGCTCGACTCGAGCGATGCCGTCGCCTTGCTTTCCGATGTCTTCGATTTCGACATAGCGGATCTCGCCCGCCTCGACGGGCGGCTGCGGTTCCGATGGCACCGTCGTTTCCCCCGTGCCTGCAGGTTCGGGCGAGCCGTCGCCGCGGGCGATGATCGCCACCCTGTACACCGAGCCGGGTTCGATCGTGCCGTTTTCGACTTCGCGTTCCGGGACCTCCACGACGTAGCCGTCGTCGTCTTCGGCCACTTCCCCATTGAACAGACAGAGCAGTTCGTCAGAGATTTCCATTGATGAGCCTCTAGCGTGGACTCAACGCGGCCGGGTATTAGTATTTGTCACCCTGGCTCGTCCAGTGGGCGTCCGTCGGGCCGCTTTTCTCCTTCGGAGTCGTGGACGACCGTCCCGGCCGCGTCGGGTCGAGGGGTATACGTGTCCCGGAGCGCGATCGTCTCCCGAAGCTCCGTTTTCGCCCGTTCGATCACCGTTTCGGCGATCGCGAGGGCTCGATGATTGGTCATGTCTGCGCCGAGGCCGGGACACTCGGAGGCTCGCACTCGACCTGCCGCTTTGACGGCGGCCTCCTCGGTGATCCCCGTGCCTGGCAGCGAGAGGCTAAACGGGTAGGTCTGACAGAGAAGTGGCCGGGTGTCGTATATTTCACACGCCGTCCCAGTTTCCCCCTCGTTGAGGAACGTACACGTGCCGTCAGGGTCGGTCTGGAGGGCCCACTCGAAGGTTTCACCGTCACTCTCGGTCAGCCCGTACGGCATCGGCCTGGCGACAGCCTCCCACTCCCGGTCGGTTCGGCTCTGGATCGCACGGATCTCATCGGGAAACACCGTCGCCGTATGTGGGTCCGTGGCTGTCCCCCGGCAGCACCGGCCACAGCGGGTACACTCGAAGCCGATCTCCCGAATCTGCGGGGCGACCGATTCGGGATCCATCGATTCGGCCCAGTCGAGGGCCGCTTCGAGTCGATTCACACGCGCCTTAGGGGCGGTCGGCTGATAAATCTACAGAAGCCGTCAGGAGGGTCGAACACTCGATGGCGACTCAGACGTCCAGGTAATAGACTTGTTTCCGGGCGTCCTGGAAGCTGTACCGTGAGTCGACGAGGTCCGCGTCCGTCAGCCGGTTGAGGGCGTATCGCACCGTCCGGTCCGGCAGGAGCGATTCGTCGGCAAGTTGCCCCTGTGAAAGGGGCGCCTCCGTCTCGAGGACTTTCGCGACCAGTTTCGCGCTGGGGGGCAGTTCCCGGAGTTCCTCCCGGAACTCGTCGTTCGCCTGGATCGGTGATTGGCCAGTGGCCGACGTACTCATGGGTAAACGTCCCAAACGCTGCAGGATAAAGGTTATCTATACTTGTGACTATATTCCTTATATTATTAAAGGATGGGCCCTCGGGTGCTGGCACGAGGATGGGCCCTTGGGTGCTGGCACGACTGGTTCACACGCGGCGAGGCCTCGTCATATTTCAGTACGGTTTTAACGCCGGGCCGGCAGATACGTAATGACGTGAAGGGACAGGAGTGGTACCAGGCCGACGCGGTCGCGGAGGCCTACGAGGAAAAGCGGTTTTCCCGCGGGGGACGGCTCATCGACCGCCGGGAGAAGGAGGCGGTCCTCGAGGCGCTTTCCCCGCTTGCTGACAAGCAAATCCTGGAAATCGCCTGTGGGACCGGTCGGTTTACCGTGCTGTTGGCCGAACACGGCGCGGACGTGACCGGCCTGGATATTTCCGGGCCGATGCTCCAGCAAGGTCGCGAGAAAGCGATGCGGGCCGGGGTCCGCGATCATCTTGAGTTCATGCGTGGCGATGCGGGCCGGCTCCCGTTCCCCGACGATCACTTCGATGCGGTGTTCGCGATGCGATTTTTCCACCTCGCGGACACCCCCGAAGCCTTCCTCAGCGAGATGGCCCGGGTCTCGAAGGACCTGGTCGTGTTCGATACGTTCAACGCCGCGAGCGCCAGAACGGTGTACAATTGGGCCTTGCCGATGGGATCACGGTTGTACGAGCGTCGCGAGGTCACGGACCTGATCGACAGCGCTTCCCTGGAGTTGACCGACGAGGCACGGGATTTCATCGTCCCCTACGGCCTCTATCGCAAGATGCCGGACTGGATGGCCGACCCGCTCAGAGATATCGACCAGACGATCGTGGATTCAGAGCCCGGCAGTCGGTTGGCGAGTGTTTCCTACTGGACGACCCGGACTGGCGAATAACTCTCGGTGGGTGATGGCCGAATCCGAGAGGTTTTACGTGTGTCAGTGATGTGTAAATTGAATGGATCTCTCGGTGGTAATTGTGACGCTGAACGGCCGTCAGGCACTGCCGGCCACGTTGGCGTCCATCGCCGAGACGGCTCCTGAGGCGGAGGTCATCGTGGCAAACGGCCCATCCGCGGATGGCACCTCCGGGTACGTCTGTACTCACGAGGTCGTCGACGAACTGCTCGATCTGGCGGATCGAAACCCCACAGTCGCCCGAAACGCCGGCTTGCAGGCAGCGTCGGGTGAGGTCGTGGCGTTTCTCGGCCAGGGCTCACGTCTCGAACCGACGTGGCTCTCAGGCGTGGAGAACGCCCTTGAAACCGGTGTCGACGCGGTGACCGGACCGATTCACCGGGCGCTCGAGGGCGATGTGACGACCGAATCACTCGAAGAGACGACCGTCGGGTCACGGACGGTCCGATTTTTCGACCCGGGGAACGTGATCTTCGACCGGGCGGCGATCGAGGCATTGGACGGCTTCGACGAGGCACTCGCTGTCGGTGCCGCCCGGGACGTGGCCCACCGCCTCGCGGGCACCGGCCGAACCCTTCGCTGGGAACCAAACGCGGCCGTTCTCCGGGAAGCCGGCCCGAAGAGCCCCCAACACGCTGGCCGGGAGGACATCGCTCGCGAGGCGCGAGCGAAAGGCTATCGGCTGGCCAAAAACTACGGTCTCGATCCTGGGGCGGCCGAAACACTGCTCCGAACCGTCCTCCAACATGGGGGACAGGACGTCAAAGGGAGTTTCACTGGCAAGCGGAAACCGTCCGAGGTGCTTCGAAACGGGCGGGAGGCCGCCCGCGGGATGGTCAAAGGAATCACGGACGGATTACGGGCCCGTCGGGCTGATCGGCTCCCGCGACGGAACCCGAACGGGCTGTCCGCTGGCACCTCGCGAGCGAGCAGTCGCTGCAAGCCGTAGGTGTCCGAAGCAGTCAGGAACTCGTCAGCGTCGGTGTCTGGGGCGGTCTGGGAATGTCAGCTTACCTGTCGGGGGCGGTCTGAAACTCGTCGAGCGTCGGGAGGACCCGGATCGGATTCTTCGTGAAGACCCGCTCCATGGCGTTTTCGGGCACGTCGAGGGTCAAGATTTCCATGACGGCGACGTTCGGGTGGACGGTTGGTGCCCCGCTTCCGAAAATGATGCGATCCGGATGTTCCATGATCGCCCGCTCGAGCAGGTCACGATAGCGAACCGCACTCGTATCGAGGTACAGCGAATCACGCCTGTCGAGCAGGTCGATGGCCGCTTCCATGAGCTCACGATCGGCCGGATAGCCGCCGAAGTGGGCCATAATGACGGGGATCGAGCGACCCAGCAGGTGTTCGTCAACGTGGGTCGGCGGGAACTTGACCCCGCCGTCGAGCAACACGGGCAGACCGACCTCTTCGAGCGCGTCGAGAACCGCCTCGGTCGGTAAGCCGTCACGCACCGGATCGAGTTTGAACCCGATAAACCGGTCGTCGTAGGCGTACTGTTTGACGTCGTCCGGGGTCGTATGGGCAGCATCGGGCCGTGCGACGGCGTTCTTGATGACTGCCTGGAGCGAACCCGACCCGTCGCGCGGGCCGTCGAGTCTCGCCATGGCCGAGAGCGGTCGCTCGACGGTCTGGCGGGCTATCGCATTGTTCGCTCGGAGGTAGCCGCGCTCGCTTTTGACCGGTCCCGGAAAGACCACGGCGTGGACCACTCCTGCCTGGTGTAGCTCCCGCTGAAGCCCCTCCGCGTCGATGGTTTTCCCCCGGATCGGGCGACCGGGTCCCGGATGGAGGCGGGCGTGCACGTCGAGGGTCTGGAACCCGTGTTCGAGCTCCAGCATGCCCAACCATCCGTGGGCGCCCTATTTCGACCTAACGGTCGGCGGGCTGTTCGGCCTCGGCCGATGTCAGATAGACGGTATCCCGGAGCGCGAGATCAAAGGCCTCGTCCCCCCGGCCCCGATTGACGGCCAGTTCGACCCGTCCGTGGCTCCCGACCGTGACAAGTTCGTCTCCCGGAGGCACGGCCGCATACGTTTTCTCTACGGGCGTTTCCCGACCCTCGACGAGGATCGTGGTCCCCCACGAATCGAGGCCGGAACCGGGTATGTTCGTGATGACGTTGCCGAAGGTGTCGATCGCGAGGACTTCCCCGATCGCCTCGTCGTCCTGGAGGGTCGGTTCCGGGAAGCCGATCCGTTCGACATCCGTGACCGGTTCGAATCGACCCCCTTCGACGACCGTTCCGAGTCCGGATTCGTGGACGCTCGCGGCGAGCGGCGCAAACACGTCCCGTCCGTGAAAGGTCGAGCTGTCCGGGTCCGACGGGGTCGTCGCGTAGTACGTGGGGTCGTCGGCCAATTCGTTGGCGACCGGAATCATGACGCCGTTGTCAGGCCCGACCAGCCGATGGTCCCCGGCTTCGACGACGAGCACCCGCCGGCCGGTGCCGACGCCTGGATCGATGACGATCAGGTGGACGGCCGGCGGAAAGGTTGGGAGTATTTCGCGGAGCCAAAACGCGCCAGTCATGAGGTCCTGGCGGGGCAAATCGTGGGCGACGTCGATGATCTCGGCGTCTGTTTCCGAGCGAATCACGCCTTTCATCGCGGCGGGATAGGGGGAGCCGAAATCCGAGGCGAGGGTTATCATTCCGGATCAGCCCGGCCGCTCGCGTCGGTTTCGTCGATGTGCTGGATGCGGGTGATCCCGTTTATCTCCTCGATCGTGTCGACGACAGGTTCCGGCAGCAGCTCTTCCCAATCGTCGTCCTGTTTCATCCGCTCCCGGATGTTCTCGCCCTCGAGCTGTTCTCGGTCGAACATCGGGGATTGACGCACCTCGATCCCGGACTCGTCGAAGAGCCGGATCACGAGGGGGTTGTTCGAGTAGGCAACGTCGAAGTCCGGACTCATCGCGGTGACGTGACTGACCCAGACGGAGTTCCGATTGATGTCCTCGATGGGGACGACGTAGGTCACAAGATCGAGCTCGGCGAGACTCCGGGTAATCATCATGATCCGTTCGCCGGCCGTGAACGGATTCTCGAGGGTATGGCTCTGATCCGCGCTCCCGATCCCGACGACCACCTCGTCGACCTCCCGGGCGATCTGTTCGATAACCCGGTGGTGCCCACGGTGATAGGGCTGAAAGCGACCGATGTAGAACCCGCGTGTCATTGCAGGGGGTTGGGGACGGCCCTACATCAATGGGGGCGGTCTGTCTCGAGCTCACCGAGAGTGGGTTTCGGACTCGCAGCCGAAACCGGCGGAGAGCCCCTTAAAATGCCATTAATGGCCCGTACGGAGACATCGCCGAAGGGAGAAAGTATATCAATAGCGGGACCCTGCATTCGACCGTCGAAAACATTCTATGAGCAACGATCCTACGAGTGAGCTACCCCCCGACGACGACCCAAGCCCGGTCCGGAAGCGCGAGGACCAAGAGCGGGGCGAAGACAAGGTCCCACTAGACGAGGATCTCGGGAGCGAGGTCGACGTGGAAGGGGACGTGGAGATCGACGAAGAAAACGCCGAAGACGACCTCCTCGGCGGGCTGAAGATCGAATCCACGGCTGACATCGAAGTGCCGGATCGGCTCGTCGATCAGGTGATCGGGCAAAGCGAGGCCCGGGAGATCGTCAAACGGGCTGCGAAACAGCACCGCCACGTGATGATGATCGGCTCGCCGGGGACTGGCAAGTCGATGCTGGCCAAGGCGATGAGCCGCCTTCTGCCGAAGGAGTCCCTGCAGGACGTCCTGGTCTATCACAACCCGGAGGATTCGAACGAACCGCGGGTCCGGACGGTCCCGGCCGGCAAGGGCGACCAGATCGTCGAGGCCCACCAGGAAGAGGCCCGCAAGCGCAAACAGATGCGCTCGTTCCTGATGTGGATCGTCATCGCGATCATCGTCGGGTACGCCCTGCTCATCGCGGGGCAGGTCCTACTCGGCTTGCTCGCTGCGGGTGTTATCTACTTCGCCTTCCGCTATACCAACCGCGGCAGCGACGCGATGGTGCCGAAACTGCTGGTCAACAACGGCGACCGGACGGTTGCACCGTTCGAAGACGCCACGGGCGCCCATGCAGGGGCCCTGTTGGGTGACGTCCGCCACGACCCGTTCCAGTCCGGCGGCATGGAGACACCGAGTCACGACCGGGTCGAGGCCGGCTCCATCCAGAAGGCCCACAAGGGCGTGTTGTTCGTCGACGAGATCAACACCCTGGACATCCGCTCGCAACAGAAGCTCATGACGGCGATTCAGGAGGGCGAGTTCGCCATCACGGGCCAGTCCGAACGCTCCTCGGGCGCGATGGTCCAGACCGAGCCAGTGCCGTGTGATTTCATCATGGTCGCTGCGGGGAACATGGACGCGATGGAGAACATGCACCCCGCCCTTCGGGACCGGCTGAAAGGATATGGCTACGAGGTGTACATGGAGGACACCATCGACGAGAGCCCGACGACGCGGCGGCAGTACGCCCGCTTTGTCGCGCAGGAAGTCGAAAAAGACGGTCGCCTCCCGCACTTCGAACCGGACGCCGTCCGGGAAGTCATCCTCGAAGCCAAACGCCGTTCCGGCCGGAAGGGCCAGCTCACCCTGAAACTCCGTGACCTGGGTGGCCTGGTCCGGGTCGCCGGCGACATCGCGAAGGCCGAGGGAAGCGAGTTCGTCGAGCGCGAGCACGTCCTCGAAGCCAAGAAACGCTCGCGATCGATCGAACAGCAGTTCGCAGACGACTACATCGAGCGCCGGAAGGACTACGAACTCAAAGAGACCGAAGGCAGCGCCGTTGGCCGGGTCAACGGGCTCGCCGTCATGGGTGGTGATTCGGGCATCGTGCTTCCGGTGATGGCCGAAGTCACCCCACGCCAGGGCGAAGGAGGCCGCGTCATTGCCACCGGGCAACTCAAGGAAATGGCCCAGGAGGCCGTCTCGAACGTCTCGGCCATCATCAAGAAGTTCTCCGACGAGGACATTTCGGAGAAGGACATCCACGTGCAGTTCATTCAGACACAGGGCGTCGAGGGCGATTCGGCGTCGATCACGGTGGCGACGGCGGTCATCTCCGCCCTGGAGAACATCCCGATCGAACAGGACCTGGCCATGACCGGCTCCCTCTCGGTTCGCGGTGACGTCCTGCCGGTCGGCGGCGTGACCCACAAAATCGAGGCCGCCGCGAAAGCCGGCTACGATCGCGTGATGATTCCGAAGGCCAACGAACAGGACGTGATGATCGAAGACGAGTACCAGGAGATGATCGAAATCATCCCCGTCTCTCACATCAGTGAGGTACTCGACGTGGCGCTCGCGGGCGAACCGGAGAAGGATTCGCTCGTCGACCGCCTCAAATCGATCACCGGCACGGCCCTCGAGGCGACGGAAGGGGCCACAGCGAGCGGGGCGAATCCCTCGCCACAGTAACGAGCGGGTCGCTGATTTCTTGGGTACTGGGGCCGATCATCGATCAATGGCAACACCCGCCTGGGGATTCTTGACGGTTGCTGCCGTTCTCATCGCCGCCGGCGTCGTCGTTCTTGCCAGGCAAACGGCCACCCAGTTGGGGACCCCTGACAGTCCGATCGCCCAGTTGCCACGCCGGACCCTCTACCTCAACGTGGCGGTTTCACACGGACTCGTGCTCGGTCTCATCGGACTGCTCGTCTGGTGGACGGCGATTCCGGTCGGCACGCTCGGGTTGAGGTCCATCCCGGACCCGGTTCCGATCGCTCTGGTAGCGGGTGGACTGATCGGATTCAACGAACTGGCCGAACGCGTCGCTCGCCGGCTCGACCTTCCTGAGAACCCCCTCCGGGCACTATTAACTCCTGAAACGGGATCGCAATGGATCACGCTGGCTGGGCTCGTGTTGCCGTTGATCGCGGTGACTGAGGAAGTCCTCTTCCGTGGCGTGTTGATCGGGGCGATACACACTGGCACGTCGATTTCCGCCCCCGTGTTGCTGGTCGGGTCGAGTGTCCTCTTCGGGGCAGCCCATACCGCCCAGGGGCGAATGGGGGTCGGGATCGCGTCGGTGTTGGGGCTGCTTCTCGGCGGTGTCTTTCTGTGGAGTGAGAGTCTCTGGCTCGTGATCGGGGCCCACTATCTCGTCGATCTGGTCGAGTTCGCTCGCCATCGGTGAGGGGACATGGTCCTGGCGGATTTTCCGTTAGCGGCCCTCGACCTCGCGGAGTTTGGCCGCCAAGGCCGCGGGCGTGCCGTCGGGGCCGTCCTGAATGCGGTGGGTCGGGACGAAAAGGGGGACCGGATTCTCGGCGAGGGCGACCTCGGCGGTCTCACGATCGGCGTCGGCGGCCGGGTCCAGACCGGGACTCCGGGCGAGGAGCCGTTTGCGCTGGATCGACTCCCCGTACGGGATCGCTCTGACCGTCTCGAGGACGCGCCGCTGGTCCGTGGGGACCGTCAGGCCGATATCGATTTCAGTCACGTCCCGCCGGTCCCCCGCCAGATACGCCTCGATCCAGTCCAGGATTTCGTGCGCTGGTTCGGCGTTCTCGTTCGCGGTCTCCGGCATCGAGAGGCTGATTACCCGCCCGTTGGCGACCCCGATTTGCACCACGCCAGCCACCCCCTCGATTTCTCTGGCGAAGATTCCCGTCCCGGACATGGCCATTGGTAGTCTCGGTTCGGCCTTGAAGATTCGCCCTGAGTCACAACAGTTATGTACAATTCCGTCCATCGATGGACAATAATGGGTACACAAGAGGCCGCGGCCGGGTCACTCGCACCGGCCGTCCAGGAGATCCTCGCGGCCGCACGGGAGCGAGACCGCAGTGAGGGGCGGGTCTCAGTTCGCGCTCGCTCGCTCGAAGCGGCACTCGCAAGCACGGACGGGACCGAACGGGCACCGATCATCGGAGAGGTTAAACCGACGAGCCCGACGACCGAGGCGGAGCGGCAGGTCGATCCTGTCGCGGCCGCTCGAGCGATGGTCGACGGGGGTGTGAGTGCGATCTCGGTGTTGACCGAACCGGACCATTTCGGTGGGTCTCTCGAGGCGCTTCGGGCCGTGCGGGAGGCGGTTCCGGTGCCGGTCCTCCGGAAGGATTTCGTGCTCGCACCGGCCCAGCTCGACGCCGTCGCTGCGGATGCTGTCCTGTTGATCGCCCGCTTTCTGCCGAACCTCGAATCGATGATCGACACGGCAACGTGTCGCGGCATGACGCCTCTCGTCGAGGTCCACGACGAGGCGGAGGTGGCCCGCGCCGTCGAGGCAGGGGCGACGGTCATCGGGATCAACAACCGGGACCTCGCGAGTCTCTCGGTTGATCGGTCGACGTTCGAGTCGGTCGCTTCGGCCGTCCCGGCGGACGTGACCCTGATCGCCGAGAGTGGGATCTCGACGCCGGCCCACCGGGAGCGCATGCTCGAAGCGGGGGCTGATGGGTTGCTCGTCGGGTCAGCGATCATGGACGGCGATATCGAAGCGAACACCAGGGAGCTGGTTCACCGATGAGCAGCGGTCGATTCGGGGAGTACGGGGGCCAGTACGTGCCGGAGGTGTTGATGCCAGCCGTCGAGGAACTCGAGGCCGCCTACGAGGGTTACGTCCTCGAAAACGAGGACGGGTTCGTGGACGACTTCCGGGACCGGCTCAGGGATTTCGGTGGCCGGCCAACCCCGCTCCAGCACGCGGAAACACTCAGCGAGCGCTTCGGTGGGGACGTCTACCTCAAACGAGAGGACCTCCTCCACGGGGGCGCCCACAAACTCAATAACGCACTGGGTCAGGTGTTGCTCGCGGACTACATGGGCAAAGACCGCATCATCGCGGAAACCGGGGCCGGCCAGCACGGGACGGCGGTGGCGATGGCCTGTGCGCACCTCGATATGGACTGTGAGATCTACATGGGCCGGACGGACATCCGGCGACAGCGCCCCAACGTCTTTCGCATGGTGACCCACGACGCGACGGTCAATCCGGTGGACGAAGGCTCCGGCACGTTGAAAGAGGCCATCAACGCCACCCTGCGCGATTGGGCGACGAACGTGGATGATACCCATTACGTGATCGGGTCGGTGGTCGGCCCCCACCCGTTCCCGCGTATGGTGCGGGATTTCCAGGCGGTCATCTCCGAGGAGGCCCGCGAGCAGGCCATCGACGCGATCGGGGCGCTTCCTGGAACGGTCCTGGCGTGTGCGGGTGGCGGTTCGAACACGATGGGATCGTTCCACCACTTCCGGGACGATCCGGTCGACTTGGTGGCCGCCGAAGCCGGTGGGGAATCCCTCAGCATCGACGAGGCAGCCGAAAAAGCGCCTCATTCGGCCTCCCTGGCCACGGGCACGGAGGGGGTGCTCCACGGCGCCCAGACGAAACTCCTCCAGACGGAAACCGGCCAGATCGTCGAATCCCACAGCGTCAGTGCCGGCCTCGACTACGCCGGCGTCGGTCCGGAACTGGCCCAGATGGTCGAGACCGGGCGGGTCCGACCGGTCACCGTCGGGGACGAGGCCGCACTGGACGCCTTTCACCTGCTTTCCCGAGCCGAAGGGATCATCCCGGCACTCGAGAGCAGCCACGCCATCGCGGCCCTGGACCAGTACGACTTCGCGAATCCCGTGCTCGTGACCGTTTCAGGTCGCGGCGACAAGGATCTCGATACGGTCATCGAGGAGAGCGAGCAGCGGTCCCTGGAGATGGCCCCGGATCTGGGGGTGTTCACCGATGGGTAAGGCAGCGATCCGGTCGGCCTTTGGCGACGGCGCGCTCGTGCCCTACATCGTTGCCGGGGACCCGACGCCCGAAGCGACAGCCGACTACGCCGATTCCCTGGTTGCGGGTGGGGCTGACGTCCTCGAACTCGGGCTCCCCTTCTCCGAACCGGTCGCTGACGGCCCGACGATCCAGGCTGGCATCAGACGGGCCCTCGACGCCGGGATGACTCCGGATCGGTACCTCGAGCTGGTTGCCTCCCTCGATCTCGACGTCCCGATCGTGGCGATGACCTACTACAATATGCTCTATCGCTACGGGAACGGCGATCTCGAGGCCTTCGTCGCTGACGCGGCCGAGGCAGGGCTCTCGGGGTTGATCGTCCCCGATCTCCCCGTCGAGGAAAGCGGTCCGCTCGTGGCGGCCTGTGAATCGGCGGGCCTGGCGACTGTCTTCATCGTCGCACCGAACACGACGGCCGAACGGCTCGACCGGGTCGTCGAGCGAGCGACGGGTTTTCTCTACGTGCAAGCCAGAATGGGCACGACGGGGGCCCGCCAGGACGTCAGCGCGGACACCGCTCGCTCCTTGGATCGCCTCCCGGCCACGGAAACCCCGACTGCGGTGGGCTTCGGGGTGAGCACGGGTTCACAGGCCGAGGAAATCATCGCGGCCGGGGCCGACGGCGTCGTCGCGGGCAGTGTCTTCGTCGATATCATCGCCTCCCGGGAGAACGTCCGTCCGCGGCTGGAAGCCAAAGCCGCGGAGTTGGCGGCGGGCGTCCAGGCGGGCCGGTAAACCGGAACGAACATACCCAACCGCTTGCTATACCCTGGCAATGTCGACAGGGACCGACGCGCGGTTGGCACGCCTCGGGCGGGACGGCAAGTTCGTCACCGTACCGATGGATCACGGCATCACGATGGGGGCAGTCGACGGCCTGAAAGACATCGAAGGGACGATCGAAGCAGTGACCGAAGGTGGCGCCGACGCGGTTCTCACCCAGAAAGGGATCGCGGATCGCGTCATCGGCCATCACAACGGGGCTGGTTATCTCATTCATCTCAACGGATCGACCGAAATCGGCCCTGACGAAGCGGACAAGCGCCAGACCGCTACCGTCGAGGAGGCGGTTCGGCTGGGTGCGGACGGTGTTTCCTTCCATATCAACGTTGGCAGCGACCACGAACCGGACCAGATCGCCGCCATGGGCGAGGTCACGGCGGCCGCTGAGCGGTTCGGGATGCCTGTGCTTGCGATGGCTTACGCCCGTGGGCCCGGCATCGACGAGCACGACGCCGAAAACCTGGGGCATGCGGTTCGATTGGCGGAGGAACTCGGTGCGGACATCGTGAAAACGGCCTATTCTGGGGATCCGGACAGTTTCGAACACGTGACCGAATCGACCAGCAAGCCGGTCATTATCGCTGGCGGGAGTCCATCGAGTGACAGGGCGACCCTCGAGACCGTGCGTGATTCGATCGAGGCAGGCGGGGCCGGCGTCTCGATGGGTCGCACGATTTTCCAGCACCCCGATCCTTACGCCATCTCGGGGGCGGTCGCAGCCGTGGTTCACGAGGGCATCGGTGTCGACGCGGCGATGGATCGGTTCGACCTCCCAGTCGACCCCTGATCAGCCCCGAAGCAGGTTGAGCACTTCGTCGACGACGTCCGGTTCGACCGCAACGACGTACTGCTTGCCCGGATCGAGCGTGGTTTCTGGCCCCGCGATACATTCACATTCGTCATCGGAGACGATCAGTGTCCCCTCCGGAAATCGCACCTCCGAGAGGGCTTTCCCGGCCGCCGGCGCGTCCTCGGCCACGCGAATCTGCATGATATCGAGGGAACTGGTCACGTCAGCGAGCGTCCGGACGTCACTCCCGACGATTTCGTTTGCGGCCACCCGTGCACCGGGGTGTTCGGGAAACACGACGGCATCGACGAAACGAGTGTAGGCTTCCCGTTCAGCCTGCTCGATCCGGGTGACGGTTCGTATCTCCGGGTTGAGTTCCCTGGCAACCAGACAGATCGCGAGGTTCAGGCCGGCGTCGCCGGTGAGTGCTGCGATGGCGTCCGCGTTCTCGAGCCCCGCCTGTTCGAGGATGTCGGGGTTCGTGGCGTCGCCTTCGATGACCGTCGCGATCCATTCGTCCGCGATTTCGGTGATCCTGTCACTGTCCCATTCGATGATGGTCACGTCGTCGCCGCGGTCGGCGAGGATTTCGGCGGTTCGAAAGCCGACGCGTCCACCACCGGCGATGATGACGTCGAGTTTTCCTGTCATGGTTCGGGTGTCGGGTCCGTTGACTCGATTTCGGTGTGCGATCGGTCGTTGCCAGGTCGAATGACGAGGAGATACGTCAGGGCGCCGGCCACGAGCCAGCCGCCGCTCAACACGAGTGCCCGCGGGTCCGTTCGGAGGAGATACCAGCCAAGGACCACCGTCAACAGGAGATTCAGGAGGATCCCCATGATCGGTGGGACGGGGTAGAACGGCATGGTGTACGGCCGATTCATGTCGGGGCGTTCCCGGCGCAACTTGATGACCGCTCCATTCACGACGATAAAGGAAAGCAGGAAGAAGAGACTCGACATGTTGCCCGCGCTCTTGGTGGGCAGGGCCACCGAGGAGAGCATCACCACCCCGCTCAGGACGATGGCGGCAAACGGCGTCCCGAACCGGTGATGGATGTGGCCAAGCGATTCCCGCAGTTGGCCCTCCCTCCCCATCGCAAAGGCGACACGTGAGGAGGCGATAACCACCGCGTTGAGTGCGGTGAGCGTGGAGAAGACCGCCCCGAAAACGATGATCGCACCGCCGTTCTGAATGATGGGGATCCCGGTGGGCATAAACGCGGTCGCGGCCCGGGCGATCCCGGCTTCCCCGGCAGCGGCGAGATCGACCGCTCCGAGCGTTCCGATGGCCACCGTTACCACGGCCAGATAGACGATGATCGTCATCCCGAGACTCGCGAAAATCGCCTTGGGAATGTTTTTACGGGGGTTCTTGACCTCCTCGGTCACCGTCGTGATGAGGTCGTATCCCTCGAAGGCGATAAAGGTCAATCCCATCGCCGGAAGCACTGACAGGGCACCGTTGGCACCGGTGAAGTAGGGCTGGAATTCCGCACCGGAAAACATCGGTGACAGGGCCCCGAAGGCGACGAAGATGACCAGGATCGAGACCTTGATCACCGTGAAGACGGTTTCCAGCCGGCCGCTGGCCGCCGTCGAGAGGGCATTGAGCACGACGAGGAAGAAGACGGCCACGAAGGCGAGGGACACCGCTGGCGGGATCGACAGCCCGAGGATCGGGACGACCACGGCATCGATCGCTCCAGGGGGTGGCACGAATCCATAGACGTGGAGCAGTTCGAGGAAGTTCGGTGCAAACCCGAGCGCGTACAGCGCCCCGGCAATCATATAGGCAAACCAGAGCATCCACCCCATCATGAAGGAGGTGATATCGTCGAAAATCTCGCGAACGAACGCGTATCCGCCGCCACTCTTCGGAATGGCACTGGCGAGTTCCGCATAGGAGAGGGCGGTAAATCCGGTGACGATTCCGTTCAGCGCGAAGACCAGGATCGCCGCTGGCCCGGCGATCTCGCTGGCCAGACCGGTCAAAACGAAAATCCCTGCCCCGATCATCGCTCCCATCCCGATCATCGTGGCATCGAGCAGCCCGAGATTGGCCTGCGGGGAGCGGCTCTCCTGGGCGCTCATGGCAAATTCCCCCACAGCCATCCTCGGCAGTTCCGTCTCGATGGGATCCACGTCATCGGTCGGTCCATTCCGGACTGGGGGCGCCGGGCCCTTTACTTTATACCCCGCTTTCCGGCACGTTCAAGGCCGCCCCACGTATGTGACCACGTATGACACGCAGCGTCTGGCTCAAAGCCGACGACGAGGTCGGCGACTGGGAAACGCGCAAGCGGCGCATTACGGCCGGTCTGGAAGCCGGCGTGGACTGGATTCTCGTCGACGAGTGGGACGTCGACCGCGTCCGGGAACTCGGGACTGTCAACGTGGCCGCCTTCGTCACCGACGACGTGGACGTCATCGGGGACGAGGCCGAGTCACTGGGGGATGCAGATCGCTATATCGTCGGCAAAGACGGGGAAGGTGACGGCACCATCGAACTCCCGAGTGATTTCGCCGGTTCGCCCGACCTCTCGACGCTTCGACGCGAGGGGGCCGACGGCGCCTACGTCCGCATTCTCGGGCCCGCCTACGAGGAGTTCGCCGCCGCGGCCGCCGAGGATGCCGACTCGACGATCGTGGTCGGTGAGGACTGGCAGATCATCCCGCTCGAGAACCTCATCGCCCGCATTGGCGGCGAGACGGAGTTGATCGCCGGGGTGACCACCGCCGAGGAAGCCGAAACGGCCTTCGAAACCCTCGAACTCGGCGCAGACGGGGTCCTCCTCGACACCGACGATCCGGACGAGATCCGCAACACGGTCAGCGTCAGGGACGACTTCGAACGCGAGCAACTGGACCTGGAGTATGCCACCGTCACCGCGATCGAACCCGCCGGGAGCGCGGATCGGGTCTGTGTGGATACGGGGAGTCTCTTCGATCACGACGAGGGCATGTTGATCGGCAGCATGTCCCGGGGACTGTTCTTCGTCCACGCGGAAACCGCCGATTCGCCCTACGTGGCCTCGCGTCCGTTCAGAGTCAACGCCGGGGCCGTCCACGCGTACGCGAGACAGCCCGACGGCTCCACAACCTACCTCTCTGAGCTCGGGAGTGGGGACGACGTTCAGGTAGTCGACACGGAGGGACACACCCGCGAAGCCGTCGTCGGTCGGGCGAAGATCGAACGCCGTCCGATGTTCCGCCTCCAGGCCGAAACCGCGGACGGTGACCGTATCGAGACACTCATCCAGAACGCCGAAACGATCAAAGTGCAGACGGAGTCGGGACGGACTGCGGTGACCGATCTGGAAGCCGGTGATTCGGTGCTCGTCTACACCCAACCCGGTGGTCGGCACTTCGGCGAGTCGATCGACGAGCGCATTATCGAACAGTAATTAGCGGGGTGCCGGCGGTTCGTCGGACTCCTCCGGTTCGAGCCGGGTCGTACACCACGGACAGAAGTCGAGGTCTTCGTCGAGTTCTTTGCCACATTCCGGACACGTGGCCGCGTCGGCGGTTGGCTCTTTCGTGACTGTTTGTTGGAGGCCGGTGAGATAGGCGTCGAGCGCGTTCAGCACCCGGACGACCGTCATGCTCAAAATCGCCTCCATCGGGAGGTTTCGACTCGCGTCGAGGAGCCCCGAAAACCCGTTCGCTTCGTAGGCCGCATACGCCGATTCGGGCATGACCATCGCGGCCGCGATCAGCGCGACGACGAACCAGGCGATCGCTCGAAGCCAGGCCCGGAGATAGAGATGTCCGAGGCCGGGATACACGAGCGCGAGGACGGCGGCGACGAGTGATCGGCGCGTGAACCAGGTCCGCTGCACAGACACTGATTCGGGACTTCGACGGTTAAGTCTTTAAAATCGGCCGCCCCCGCCGAACGTGTCCACCAGGGAGGCGAGTGTCTGGAGGTCGAGTTGGCCCGGCGCGGTGGCCTCCGAAACCGGCGCGTACCCGAGCTTCGATCCGTAAATTGGGGCAATCGCTCGGGAATGGGAGCCGCTTGCTCCCATCGCCATCGTCGCCACGGTCCGCCCTTCGCGGGTTAGATCGAGGGTCGCCTGGAGCAGGGTGAGAACGTCGTCCAACTCTGTCGGGGTCACGGCCAGTTTCGCGATCGAGCCGTATTGACAGCCGCGATGGGCGAAGTCGACCAGGGTCTGCCGGGAGGGGGTCCGCTCGAAATCGTGTTTCGAGACGACGATCGAGATGTCCGCCGCGGCCGCTGCCTCGCGAACTGGCGACAGGTCGACCAACTTGTCGGGATATTCGAGGGCCCGGAGTTCGAGGTCAACTGCACTGACGGAGGAATATTCGAGTGCCTCGAGGAGTTCGTCTCGTCTGTCTGGGCCCTCCTCGCGGTCGCCGCCCTCCCACGCCGGCCGGTTCGTTACGAGGATATCGAGGTCCCCCTCGTAGGCCTGGAGCTGGGCGAGTGGATCCGCGGCCAGGTCCATCCGGAATTCGAGCACATCGGCGTGGGGGCGGGCCGCTGGTTCCTCGCTCAGGTCGGGTGTCGAGGCGACCAGCTGAAACGAGTCGAAATCCATCGACGGTTAGACTGGTATCGAATCTTCGGCCTCGAGGAGTTCGTGATAGCGGTTGCGGATCGTGACCTCCGAGATGTCGGCGACGTCGCTGACTTTCGCCTGGGTGGTCTTCTCGTTCGTGAGGAGGGCGGCGGCGTAAACGGCCGCCGCGGCCAGGCCCACGGGGCTTTTCCCGCTGTGGACGCCTTTCTGCTTCGCGTTTTCCAGCAGTTCGCGGGCCCGATGCTGGGCCTCGTCGCTCAGTTCGAGCGAGGACGCAAAGCGCGGGACGTAGCTGGCCGGATCGGCCGGCTTGACTTCAAGCCCGAGTTCCCGGATGACGTAGCGATAGGTGCGAGCGATCTCGTCTTTGTCGACCCGGCTCACGTCGTTGATCTCGTCCAGGCTCCGGGGAACGCCCGCCTGCCTGGCCGCGGCGTAGACACAGGAGGTCGCCACGCCTTCGATCGAGCGGCCCGGAAGGAGGTCGTCCTCGAGGGCACGACGGTAGATGACCGAGGCCGTCTCCCGGACGTTGTCCGGCAGGCCGAGGGCGCTTGCCATCCGGTCGATTTCGCCAAGGGCCTGTTTCAGGTTGCGCTCTTTCGCGTCGCGGGTGCGAAAGCGCTCGTTCCACTTGCGCAGGCGCTGCATCTTCTGGCGCTGCCGGGAGCCAAGCGAGTTGCCGTAGGCGTCTTTGTTGCGCCAGTCGATGTTCGTCGAGAGTCCCTTGTCGTGCATCGTGTTCGTCGTGGGTGCGCCCACGCGGGACTTCTCGTCTTTCTCCTGGGAGTCAAAGGCCCGCCATTCGGGCCCCCGATCGATGCCTTCCTCCTCGACGACGAGCCCACAGTCCGCACAGACTTTCTCACTGTGTTCCTCGTCGTGAACGACCAGGCCGCCACATTCCGGGCAGGCGTCGGTTTGCTCGGTGTCGGTCTCCTCTCGTTCGCGAGATCTGAGTGTTGCGTTTGACATATGTGTAATCCGGATTGGGAGATTCGGTGGACCATCGGTTTCGACAAAAGGTACTTAATAGTTGGGTTTTCGTTTTGTGAAGGTGCCGTTGTGGTTTCCCTTTCCGTGGAATTTTTTCGCATGTGAGTAAGTGCCGCGGTCCGTCGAAACACCCATCCGATTGTCGGTAACGTCGAAACACTCATTGGATCGCCGGCGAAGCCACTCCCATGCGCGTTGCCGTCGGCAGCGAGAATCCGGTCAAATACCGGGCGACCGTGGGCGCACTGGGAGAGCTTTCGACCGCGATCGACCGTGTGGCCGTCGATTCGGGGGTTCCTGAGCAGCCGATGAGCACCGTCGAAACGATCGACGGGGCGAAAAACCGTGCAGAGCGGGCCCGGGCGAGTGGGGGGTATGATCTCGGTGTCGGCCTCGAGGGAGGGGTGACAACCGTCGAGGGGACCGATGGCTGGTTTCTGACGATGTGGGCGGCCGTGACCGACGGCGAGGACTGTTCGGTCGGTGCCGGCCCCCGACTCCGCCTGCCGGACGAGATCGCCCGGGACTTAGAGCAGGGAGCGGAACTCGGGCCGCTTCTGGACGACATTTTGGGGACGGAGGAAATCAAGAAAGGGCGCGGAGCCGTCGGGGTATTCACCGGGAACACAGTCGGTCGCGAGGACGCCCTTCGCCACGCGGTTGCGATGGCGCTTGGCCCCTTCGTGACAGGCCATTACGACTGATCAACCGGCTCCTCGGCGTCGATCTCCCCTGAGCCGTGCATAGCTTCGGTCAGGGAGACGTTCAGTGTCACCATCGACGCGGCACCGCCGAGGACCGTGATCGCGTTTTTGATCCCGTGATCGACGATCGCGGCGCCGAAGGCGATCGCCGGGGAGACCCCCGCCATCGCGACGACGAGAACCGTAAACGCTCCTTCGTACAGACCGATTCCGCCGGGGGAGAGTGGCAAAACCTTCGCTAGGTTGCCGACGCTCACCGCGAAAAAGCCGACTGCCAACAGGAGCCCCCACGGGACCGAGATTCCAAAGGCCAGGAAGACGAGCAGGGCGGTGACGACGTCGATCACCCAGATGAGCACGCTCGCGACCCCAACCCGACCGAAAGCTCGGGGTTCGGCGGCGACCTGCTGGACGTCGCTGACGAACCGTTCGAGAATCGTGGCGACGAACTCGACGTAGGAGTCGTCCGAGGCCCATTCGATGATCCGACGGATCCGGTTGCGGTCCGACCGAGCCGAGAGGACGATCGCGAGGACGGCCCCGATCGCGCCACTCCCGACGACGGCGGCGACCCCGATGGCGGTTCTGGCACTTTCACCGGTGCCGGACATACCGACCCCTTCCCCGAGGGTCCGGCTCAACGCGGCGATCTGCTCCGGCGCGAAAAGCACCATCCCGATGAGAACACTGCCGGCCAAAAGCGTGATCGTCAGCAGGTCGAACACCCGTTCGACCGCGAGGGAAGCGAAACCCGTCGTATATGGGACCGCTCGCCGGGCCTTGACGACGTAGGCCCGAACGGCGTCACCGGCCCGCGCCGGGAAGACGAGATTGCCGGTCTGGCTGATGAAGATCGCTCCCGTGAGAAAGCCGGCTTTCTCCCGATATCCCAGCGCCGCCAGGATGTCGGCGTAGCGTCGGCCACGGATCGGCCAGGAGAGCAGGTAGACGATGGCTGCCAGGCCGATGAGCCCGGGGTCCGCGCTCAGGATTTCGGTGATGACCCGCTCGACGTCGAGGTAGAGGAACATTAGTCCGATCGCGAGAATCGACAGGAGGAGCCCGGCGAGCATCCCCGTGCGGCGGTTTGCGTACGGTCGGACCCGCAGTTCCCAGGCGGTTCGCAGGATCTGACTGCCCATCCCCAGGACGTCCCGCACCAGGTCGACCTTGGAGTCCCCTTTCGGTTCCCACTCGACGGCGAACTCCTTGACCGCGAATCCCTGTCGCTGGGCTTTGACCAGCATCTCGGTGTCCCAGAACCAGTGGGCGTCTTTCACGGCCGGTCGCAGGGCTTCGAAGGCCTCCCGACTGAAGGCCTTGAACCCGGCCTGGTGGTCTCGTAACTCCGAATCGAGGAGCGTGCGAACGAGGAGATTGAAGCCGCGACTCGAGATCGCCCGTTTGGGTGGCCGGTCCGCCTCCTCACCTGGCATCCAGCGTGACCCCGTCGCGAGGTCGTACCCGCCCGAACGCACACTTTCGACCAGCTCTTCGAGGTGGGCCATGTCCGTCGCGAGGTCCGTATCGAAGTAGACCAACGTCTCGCCGGCCGCCGATTCGAAGGCGCGGTTCAACGCTTCACCCCGGCCCAACCGATCGTCGCTGTGAAAGTGTGACACCCGGCTGTTCTCGGCCGCGAGGCGATCGGCGATGGCCGGCGTTCGGTCCTCACAACCGTCCTCTGCGATGATGACTTCGAAGGTCTCCGGATCGAGAAAGGTCTCGAGCGTCTCGATTGTCACCCTCACCGTCGACTCGATGGTGGCCTCCTCGTTGTACGCGGGGAGGACGACACTCACCTCGACGGCCGACCGGTCCATGTGTCCCGGGTCGGGGAGGCCCAGATAAGAACTTTCTGAAGGGATCCGGGCGGATCGGCGCCGTCCGATCGCCTCGATTAACGGTTCGTACCAAACCACCTTTTGAAAGACCGCCCCTTGAGACGTTCATGAGCGCCTCGGCATCGTCACCGGACACGGACACACTCACCTCGAAACAGCGCCAAATCCTCGGATATCTCCATCAACGGGTTCCCGAGGAGACGTACTTCAAGTCCAGGCTCATCGGCGCGGAACTCGAGTTGTCGGCGAAGGAGGTCGGCTCGAACCTGGCCACGCTCGCGAGTGCCGACCACGACCTCGACATCGAGCGATGGGGCTATTCCTCCTCGACGACCTGGCAGGTTACCACCGCCTGATTACGGGTCGTAGCGAAAGAGCGCGGCGGCGTTCTCGGCAAACGAGCGGGTGTTCTCGTCGAAGGAGGATCCATATCGAAGCAAGAGCGAAAGCACTGTTTCGGGCCGTTCGACCCGATAGCCGTCGGTGCGGTCGAGCAGCCCAGTTTCCTCCATCGTGGACCCGAACTTGCTGATCGTCGCGGCCGAGACCTCGAGAGCTCTCGCGAGCTCCTGACCGGATTGCCCCGGCCGTTCGAGGGACTGCAGCACCATCGCTCTCGTCGTGTCCCGTCTGAGATAGCCGAGTGCCATCTGTTCGAACTGATCGAAGCGTCCGGCCGGCACGTACCGCTTGTAATCGCCATCTCGGCGACACGTCAGCGATCCGGCTTCCGTCAACTGCCGGAGGTGATACTGTGTCTCACCGGTCGCCAGCGTGAGTTCGTCCCGTATCTTCGAGAAGTGTGTGCCTGGGTTCGTTTCGACGTAGCCGACGATTGCTTCCCGGGCGTCGCTATTGCCGTCTTCACCGGCCGCGAGCCCGACAAGTGGGCTGCCGGCGCCGACGGCCGCAAACCGTCGCAGCGTCTGCCGTTTTGCTTCGTCGATCGTCACGGGTATGCTCCCGAAGGGGGCTTCAGGTATCCTCGCTCTCTTCGATCTCGGCGTCCATCTCCTCGATGACTTCCTCGGCCGGCTTGATCGACCCCGTCCCTTCGGTCAGATCTCCCTCTTCCACGTTCATGGGTGCACCGATCTCGTCGAGGATCGCTTCGATGTTGTCAAGCCCCAGTAGTTCCTGTGTTTCCTCGTCGAAATCCAGACTTTCCAGGCCCTCAGTCGGCTCGGCGACGTCGCTGTCGGTGAGGTGTTTGCTATAGCGGCCCAGAAGCGAGGAGAGTTCCTGGGGAAGGACGAAGGTGGTACTTTCCGCACCGCCGATGACTTCCAGGGCTTCGAGCCCACGCTCGATCACCGCCCGCTCGCCCATCGACTCCGCGGAACGGGCCCTGAGCACGGTTGAGACCGCGTCTCCCTGGGCTTCGAGGATCTGGGATTGCTTTTCTCCCTGGGCGCGAATGATGTTCGACCGTTTTTCCCCTTCGGCCCGCTCGATCGCGGATTGGCGTTCGCCCTGGGCCTCGAGGATCATCGCCCGTCGCTTCCGCTCCGCGGAGGTCTGTTGCTCCATCGCCTGCTGGACGTCCTTGGAGGGGTTCACCTCTCGGACCTCGACTGACTCGACTCGAATCCCCCACTCGTCGGTCGGTTCGTCGAGTTCTTTGCGGATCCTGGCGTTGATCTCCTGTCGCTTGTTCAACGTATCGTCCAGTTCCATATCCCCGATGACGGCACGCAGCGTCGTCTGGGCCAGATTCGAGACGGCGCGTTTGTAGTCATCGACTTCCAGGAAGGCCCGTTTGGCATTCATGACCCGAATATACACGACGGCGTCGGCCGTGACCGGTGAGTTGTCCCGGGTAATGGCTTCCTGCCGGGGGACGTCGATGGTCTGGGTTCGCATATCGAAGATATACGTCCGGGACACGAACGGTGGAATGAAATTGATCCCCGGTTCGAGCAGGCCGCGGAACTCGCCGAAGACGGTCAGTGCTTCCTTCTCGTAGGCGTCGACGATTTCGATCGCCTGATACACTGCGACGATGAGCAATATCAGGAGCAGTAACCCCACGACTGTGAGGGGCGATGCGCTCGACAGCCCGATCAGGGGAATGAGTGCCATACCCATATTTGTGTTCGACGGGTGATAAACCTGCGCCAGCCGGTTAGCTTCGCTCCTCCTCGGTTTCGGCCAGTTCGCCGGCCCGAGTCTGTGTTTCCCTGCCGTTCCGCGCGAGTTCCCGGTCGATGTCGTCTCGCTGGGCGATCGCTTCGACGGTCAGCACGTTGCCGCCGCCGGGGTCCATGACGATGATTTCGGCCCCTTCGGGAATCGGCTCGTCGCGGCTGCGGGCTTCGTAGGTCGGGTCAAACCCCCCTGACTCCAATTTCACCCGCCCGGTTCGGTTGGTCACGCGTTCGAGGACGTATCCCCGTTCCCCGACGAGTTCGGCCGAGCCTTCGGTTTTCCCCCGGTCGCTTCCCTTGTAGAATTCGAAGTCCCGGTACACGTAGAACGATCCCGCGCCGGCAAGCAGGACCACCAGGCCCAGCACCAACGGGTTCGCAGCCGCTGGTATCGTCAAACCGACGAGTCCCGCGGCGAGCAGGGCGATCCCGATCACGATGAAATGGGCCCCCGGGGCAAAGGCTTCCAGGACGGTGAGGACGAGGCCGGCCACGAGGAGGATCGTGGTCAGGGACTCGCCGAGCAGCGATACCATATCCCACGTTTCGTCCCCGGTGGGGAAAACCGTTACCCGGCCAGTGGGGGTTGCCGGTTTACAGACTGATAACCAGCAAGGCGATGGCGAGGCCGGCGCCCAATAGGAACGGAATCACGTGTTCGAGATCGGGCGAGCCGGGTTCGATCGGGTCCGGTTCCTCCGGCTCCTCGGGACCGACCTCCTCGACGTCGTATTTCCACTCGCTCATCGGCGATCCCCCCGGGCTCCCCGATCGGATTGCGTGACGTCACCCTCGTAGACGACCCCTCGCTCGCCGTCCACGGTGACGATCTCGCCCGGTTCGAGGTCCTCGATGTCGACCCCGCTGATCATGGGGACGCCGAGTTCCCGGGCGACCATCGCGGCGTAACTGGTCATCCCGGATTCGGCGCTGACGATGCCGGCGAGGTTCTCGACGCCCTCGGTGAGATCGCCGTCGAATCCTGAGCGAATGAGCCCGATGCTCTCTGGCTCGACAGCCGTCAGGTCGGCTCCTTCGAGTTCGACGAGCGGCCCGGCGACCCGGCCGTCGATGATGGAACGGCCGACGGCGAGGGTTTCGGCGGCCACGTGGACTTTGAGGGTGTTCGTGGTGTCTTCGCCCTCGAGTTCGGTCATCATGCCCGTGAGGACGACGACGGTATCCCCGGGATCGATCACCCCCGAATCGAGGCCGGCGCGAACGGAGTCCTGGACCACGGTCGTTGCCGTCCCAGATTGCACGTCGGCGTACTGGGCGTTTACGCCCCAGACCAGCCCGAGCTGCCGACGCACCCGGTCGCTTGGCGTGCTCGCGACCACCGGAACGCTCGGTCTGAACTTGGCGACTCGCCTGGCTGTGAACCCAGACTCGCTTGCCACCACGACAGCGCTTGCGTCGACGTCCCTCGCCAGATAGCGGGCTGACCTGGCCAGCGCATCGGTGCGACTGTCCCCGGCGGCGTCGGGGACCCGCTGCTCGAGGATATCGCCGTACTCGTCGCTCGCTTCGATTTGTCGAATGATCCGGTCCATCGTCTCGACGACCTGGGTGGGGTGGGCCCCGATAGCGGTTTCAGCAGAGAGCATGACGGCGTCGGTGCCGTCGAGAACGGCGTTCGCCACGTCTGAGGCCTCCGCCCGGGTCGGACGTGCCTGTTCGACCATCGAATCGAGCATTTCCGTGGCGGTGATCACGGGGACGCCGGCGGCCTGGCTCTTCGAGATGATGCGCTTTTGGATGAGCGGGACATCCTCCATCGGGAGTTCCACGCCCAGATCGCCGCGGGCGACCATGATGCCCTGGGCGGCGTGGATGATCTCGTCCAGATGATCGACGGCGTCCGCCCGCTCGATCTTCGCGATGACGGGGATTTCCGCGCCGAGGGCCTCGACGGCTCGGCCCACTTCGAGAACGTCAGCGGCGTCCCTGACGAAGCTGGCCGCGACGAAATCGGCGCCGGCCTCGGCGGCCAGTTCGAGGTCCTCGCGGTCCTTCTCGGTCACCACGTCGAGATCGAGGTCGACGCCGGGTACGTTGACCCCTTTGTGACTCTCCAGATCGCCCCCATTCTCGACCGTTGCCCGCACGATTCCGTCCGTTACGCCCTCGACTCGGGTTTGGATCCGGCCGTCATCGAGCAAGATCCGGTCTCCGGGCGAGACCTGGGAGACGTCCGTCGAAAGGCCGATCCGGTCTTCCGTGACGGTTTCACCCTCGACGAACTGGACGACGGTCCCCGTTTCGAGGGACACCGGCTCGTCCGTCTGCCCGGTGCGGATTTCAGGTCCCTGGAGGTCGATCATGACCGCGACCGGTTTCTCCGTCGTGGCGTCGACCTGCCTTGCCCGCTCGATCAGGGCAGCCCGGTCCTCGCGGGTGCCATGACTCGAATTGATCCGTGCGACGGTCATCCCGGCGTCGGCCAACGCCCGGATCGCGTCGCGGTCCTCGGTCGCCGGCCCGAGGGTGCAGACGATCTTCGCGTTTCGCATTACCCACCGTAGAAGCGCCGCCCGAATAAAGGTGCCACGTCGGCGGTCCGTCACCGACTGGGCCTCCGCAGTTCGTCGCTTACTGAATCTTCGTGCCGGGTAGGCTGTCTCCCTGGGTCGTCAGGAGGTCGGCCTCGTCGCCGGCGGCAAGCAACATTCCGTTTGACTCGACGCCGAAGAGTTCGGCTTTTTCCAGGTTCGCCAGGACCACGATGCTCGTCCCGGGCAGGTCCTCGACGTCGTGCAACTGCCGGATGCCGGCGACGAGCTGGCGGGTCTCGGCCCCGATATCGACCTGCAGTCTGACGAGTTTGTCCGCGCCCTCGATGGGCTCGGCGGATTCGATCTGTCCGACACGGATATCCAGGTCCTCGAAGTCCTCGAAGCTGATGCGGTCCTCGGTGATGGGTTCGATGTCAGTCATGGTCTCGTCGGGTTCGGCTTCCTCGCTTGTTTCCTCGATGCGATCCTCCAGGGCCTCCTGTCGCGATTCGACTTGCTCGTCCTCGATCTTTTCGAAGGGCTCACGGGGCTCCTCGAAGATTTCGGGTGGGGCCTCCAGACAGGCGTCCAGTTCCGCTTCAGCGAGCCCTGGGGACTCGTTCAGGTCGGCCCAGATCCGCTCGGCGGCCCGTGGTGTAAACGGTGCCAGGGTGACGGCGACGGCTTTCACGAGCTGGACCGTGTCCCGGATGACCTGGGCGGCGGTCTCGGGGTCCTCATCGAGGAGGTTCCAGGGTTCGTTGCGCTGAATGTACTCGTTGCCAAACCGGGCGAGTTCGAGCGGGACGGTGCCGGCGTCACGGACCGAGTAGTCGTTGACCGCGGCGCGGAAGTCCGCCATGGCATCCTCGATTTCGGCTTCGACGGACTCGGATACGGCGACATCAGGGGTACCGTCGTAGTTGCGAGACGCAAAGAGCAACGACCGGTAGACGAAGTTGCCGACGTCATCCGCCAGTTCCGTGTTCACCCGCTCCTGGAAGGCCTCCCAGGAGAAGTCGATATCCCGTTCGAAGGCCCCGGCTGTGGTGATGTAATACCGCAGCAGGTCCGTATCGAAGGGGGAGTCGAGGTATTCGTCAGCCCAGACGGCCCGGTCCCGGCTCGTCGAGAAGCCAGCGCCGTCGAGGTTGACGAAGCCACTCGCCATGACGGCGCGTGGCTCGGTGTACCCCGCGCCGTGGAGCATCGCCGGCCAGAAGACGGTGTGGTGCTGGATGATGTCCCGGCCGATGACGTGGACGATCTCCCCGTCCTCGCGCCACGCCTCCCTCCAGTCGAAGGTGTCCTCTCCGACGCGATCGGTGTACTGTTTGCTCGAGGCGATGTACTCGATCGGTGCGTCGACCCAGACGTAGAGCACGAGGTCCGTCTCCTCCCCGTCAGTTTCGGGATAGTCGATGCCCCAGTCGAGATCGCGGGTAATACACCAGTCCTGCAGTTCGCCCTCGATCCACTCGCGGGGCTGGTTGCTGGCGTTTTTCGTCCCATCCAGCCGCTCGATAAAGTCCCCGAGATAGTCCTGGAAGGCGGACACCTCGAAGAATTTGTGGGAACGCGAGCGATACTCCGCCGGGTTCCCGGTGAGGCTGCTCGTCGGGTTCTCGATCTCGCCGGGTTCGAGGTGGCGGCCACAACCTTCATCACACTCGTCGCCGCGAGCTTCGGCCCCACAATACGGACAGGTCCCTTCGACGTATCGATCCGGAAGCGGCTGATCCTCGATGGGGTCCCAGGCGACCTCGATCTCTTTCTCGTAGACGTATCCCTCCTCGTCGAGTGTCTCGACGATGTCCTGAGTCAACTCGACGTTCGTTTCCTGGTTCGTATGGCCGTAGTTGTCGAATTCGACGTCGAATTGGGGGAACGTTTCCTCGTAGGTTTCGTGCCAGTCGAGGGCGAAGTCCTCGGGGGAGACCCCGGCCTCCGCGGCGTTGACGGCGATCGGGGTCCCATGCATGTCCGATCCCGAGACGAAGGCGGTCTCTTGGCCGATCGTTCGGAGCGCCCGTGTCAGAACGTCCCCGCTCACGTAGGTCCGGAGGTGGCCGATGTGGAGGTCCCCGTTCGCGTACGGGAGGCCACAGGTCACCACCGCCGGGCTATCCGTGGGGAAGGGCTCGTGGCTCATGGGTATGGATGCCGGCCCGGCAGGTTAAAGCTCCTCGTTTCCGTTAGACGAAGAAAAAGACGCCTTCGATGATCCCCATCGTCACCAGCAGGCGCCCGACGCTGCCGGCGAAGGCTGCGGCGGCGAACTTCCGGTAGCTGCTTCCGATGACCGAGAAGGCATAGATTGAGGCGGTGTCGGGGAAAAACGGGACACTCAGACCGGCGGCCATGCCGAGATAGCCCCACCGTTTGCCCATCCTGACGAGCGTTCGCTGGGACCATTCAAGCGGCTGAAATCCCAGGCGGCGGAGGGCCCGGATGACCGGTCCCGAGTGAGCGGCGTTGTGACCGACCATCAGGGCGATGACACTCCCGACCGCTTTGCCCAGCCCGCTCACGACGATGACGAGTCCGACCTGGACCTCGTATGGCAACGGCGACAACGCGAGGGTATTGACCGTGGAGAAATAGCCGACGGGAATGAGAACCACCTCGCTCGGCAGCGGGAGGACAAAGGCAATCAAAACCGAGTAGACGAAGATCACGCCCACACCGCTCCACCCGGAAGCGGCCTCGACCCCGGCTCTGAGTCCGTACAGGCCGAGATCGAGGAGCGATTCGATCATAGCTCGGGCGACAAAAGCCGGCCGCAAAACGGTATCGATTATTGCTCGTGGCCATCGAGGTCCGCCAAAACGGACTCGAGCATCGATTGCCCCACGTGAGGCATGAGAACGACCCGAATCGCGCCCGTTCCCGTCCGGGCGATTTTCCAGCCCGCCTCGCGGAGGGATTCGAACTGGCCCGGCTCCGGTTGCCAGGTGACGAGCGGGAGCGAGGGTTCGGCCACCGCATATCCCCGATCCTCGAGTTCGCCTGCGAACCATCGGGCGAGCGCCATCGTTCGCTCGAAACTCGCCCGATACCCCGCCGGCCAGAGGGCCTCGATCGCCGCGTGTGCGCTGGCGACGCCGGCGCCACTTCGGGTGCCGCCGAGGGAAACCTGCGATTCGGATTCGAGATAGGGGGTTTCGACGGTGAGTGCCTCGAGAATCCCTTTATCGCGGGCGAGGAATCCCCCGGCTGGAACCGCCGCGCGACCGGTCTTGTGTGGGTCAATGGTCATCGAATCGATCGACGCGTGACCGAAATGCCAGTCCCGATCGGTGAACGGGAGGAGAAAGCCGCCAAAGGCCGCATCGACGTGGCAGTGGGCGTCAACAGAATCGGCCACTTGCGCGAGTTCCGGGATCGGGTCGACTCGACCGTATTCGGTCGACCCGGCGACACAGAAGACGAGCGCGGTCTCGTCGTCTGCGGCCTCGGCCATGGCCTGTGGATCGGCCCGTTCCGCAGCCGTGGTTTCCACCGATCGCAATTCGACGTCCAGAAGCGTTGCGGCTTTTCGGAGCGAAAAATGGGCACTCGTGGGGGCGACGATGTTCGGTTCGACCGCCTCGGATCGGTTCCTGGCCGCTCGCACGGCCTGGATGTTCGCTTCGGTGCCGCCACCAGTCACGTATCCGTGGGCGGTCTCCAAACCAGCGATCGAACCGAGCGAGGAGACCACCTTGTCTTCCAGGTCTGTGACCGTTTCGAAGGTGGCCGGATCGCCGGGATTAGTCGCCAGAAACCGCTGGGCTGCATTGTTTGCTGCTGGCGCCGGCTCCGTGCACATCGAGGAGAGGACCCGATCGTAGGACTGCGGTTCGGGATCCGGCAGACGCCTCATGCCACGGCCAAAGTGGCCGACGGCTTTACCGGTTGTCCTCTCCTGTCAATTCGTGGCCTTACTGGTTGTCTTCCCCTGTCAA
>CAZVCA010000004.1:0-17592 GCA_964626045.1 uncultured Halobacteriales archaeon
TGAGCACGACGAAGGCCAGATACATGACCATGAACGCCGCGCCCCCTTCCTGGCTCACCTGGAAGGGGAATCGCCAGATGTTCCCCAGCCCGATTGCACTCCCCACTGCCGCGAGGATGAATCCGATTCGTGTACCCCATGTTTCTCGTGCCATATATTCGCAATTCACGAGGAAGGGGTCTTAAAGGGATTGATGCTGTCGTCACGTCTCTCCCCTTCGGCGTACCGCGGGTCCGCCGATCAATCGATGCGAGAGGACCCACTCGCTCTCAGGGATCCGATCGCTTGAACAAATTCGCCGCCCGTGACTCCTCAATTGCGCCGCGGCGCCGAAGCGTTCACGATTGTCCGCTCTCTTGTCCGGAAAAAGAACAGTCGGCCTATCTGGCGTTTTCCTTCCCTTCGACCCATCAAAATCATACGGGGGGCCTGCGAAGAAGTCCGCATGTATCGGATTCTCCTTCCCGTTGACGACACGATGGGGCGCGCAGAGAGACAGGCCCAATACGCCGTCTCGCTTCCGAACGCGGCCGAAGACGTGCTGGTTTTCGTCACCCACGCCATGACCGAAACCGAGCGCTCTGTTTCGGAGGACTTGCAACGTGTCGATCGGGTCAAAACCGTCCGTCGGGTCAACGAGATCCTCGCTGAAGCGGGGGTCGACCACGAAGTCCGGGAGCTTTCCTCGCCACCGGCGGACAACATCGTCGAACTCGCGGAGGCCGAAGCCGTCGACGAGATCGTCATGGGCGGTCGGAAGCGCAGCCCCGCCGAAAAGTTGCTGCTTGGCAGCGTCACCCAGTCGGTCATCAGAAACAGTGAGGTCCCGGTCGTGGTCACTGGCGGGTGACGAGACGACCATAGTACTGGGAGTGGCGGGTGAGGATGCGGACGAGGTACTGGTAATGGCGGGCAATCGACACGAACACACGGGCTAGTGATCGCGCCTGACTTTTGACCCGAAAGTAATCTTTAACCCTCCCACCGCATTCCTCCCTGCATAAGGTTATCAATGGACGAATTCGCGAAGGCACTCGAACGAGGTCGATCGATGCTGGTCGGCAAGCCGTTTGCAGTCTTGCTCTGGCTCGGTGTCGTCGCACTTCTCGTCGACCTCTTCCGAGATCTGAGTACGGGTGAGCTCCTTGTCTCCCAACTCGGGCGCTACGTGCTCGATGGGTTGACCGTTGGATTGGTGATCGGGCTCGCGGGCGTCGGGCTCTCGATGACCTACAGCATCTTGAACTTCGCAAACTTCGCCCACGGCGATTACATCACCGCGGGCGCGTTCGCTGGGTGGTCGGTCACCTACCTCGTCGCCGGCTTCGGGGAACAGGCCCTGGCGAGTCTCCTCCTCGTCGGCGCCGGGGGGAGCGTTTTTGCCTCCGACCTGGGGATCAACATCATCTCGACCCCCCTGGCGATCGTGGCCGGCATCATCGCCGCGGGGATCGCGACTATCGGGCTCTCCCTGCTCGTGGATCGGTGGGTGTTCAAACCGCTTCGCAACGAGGAAGGGATCATCATCTTGATCGCCTCGGTCGGGGTCGCGCTGGCCCTTCGATACGGGATCGTCTTCGTCTTCCAGCAGAACTCACGCGGGCTGACCGCGGGCGAAAGCCGCATTCCCATCGAACTGGTGGACGGGACGATCTACCTCGGCTTCCACCAGTTGACGCTCATCGTCGTGGCTGTCCTGTTGATGCTCGGCGTCCACTTCGTGCTTCAGCAGACCAAACTCGGGAAGGCGATGCGGGCGATGGCGGACAACAAGGACCTCGCGAGGGTCACTGGGATCCCGACCGAACGGGTGGTTCGGTGGACGTGGATTATCGGCGGGGGACTCACGGGCATCGCCGGCTATCTTATCATTCTGGACCGCGGGACCCTCGCCTATAATTTCGGTTGGCTGTTGTTGCTGCTCATCTTCGCGGCGGTCATCCTGGGCGGGATCGGCTCGGTGTACGGTGCCATCGGTGGCGGACTCATCATCGGGTTGGCCAGCCGGGTCTCGTTGGTCTGGTTGCCTGAGGCGACTTTCGCCAGGCCCGCCGCCTTCCTGATCATGATCCTCATCCTCGTCTATCGACCACAGGGACTGTTCTCTGGGAGGGCAACAGCATGACCCTCCGGACCCGACTGCGAGGGTTAGTCCAGGCGGACGAACCGGGAATCTGGGACGATCTGTTGATGGTCGTCGGGGTCCTGATCGCCCTCTATGCAGTCTATGCCGTCATCGCCGTGGTGCTTGGGTATGACATCAACGGCCTGATCAACACGCTCCGACGGATCACGTTCCTGGCCGCGGTCTATGCCCTCACCGTCCTCGCGTTGAACCTCCAGTGGGGGTACACTGGGCTGTTCAACATCGGTGTCATCGGGTACATGGCCGTGGGTGTGTACACGATGGCCATTCTGACGGCGCCGGTTGATCCCACCAGCGCCGGGGCCATTCCGGGCTTCGGGTTGCCCCTCCCCGTAGGGATGCTGCTGGGGATGCTTGCCGCGGCGATCGTGGGCCTCATCACGGCACTCCCCGCCCTGCGACTCAGGGCGGATTACCTGGCTATCGTGACGATCGGCGTCTCGGAGATCATCAGATTCACGTTGAAATCCACGACCTTCCAGGAATTCACGATTTTCGGCCAGACCACGGGCACCGGTGGCGGCTCGGGATTCACACTCGCGACCGACCCCGAATCGATGGTCGTTGGCTGGTTCGAAACCGTCGATGGGGCCCTCGGCAACCCGATCATGAACGCCGGGACGGCTGTCGGCATCGAACCGACGGTGATCAAGGGGCTCGTGTATGCCCTCTTCCTCGTCGTGATGGTGATGGTGTTTTACTGGCTGTTAGAACGGGTCGGCAACTCGCCGTTCGGCCGGATCTTGCGGGCCATCAAGGAAGACGAAGACGCCACGAACGCGCTCGGGAAAAACACGAACCTGTTCAAGATCAAGTCCTTCATGCTCGGGACTGGGTTGATGGGCCTGGCCGGTATGCTCTGGCTGGGCAGCCAGGGCTTTTTGAATCCGAATGCGTTCCGTCCCGAGACGACGTTTTTCGTCTGGATCGCGCTCATCATCGGCGGAGCCAGTTCGAACACGGGGAGCGTGCTCGGGAGCGCCCTGTTCGTCGGTGTGCTCTTCGAGGGCCCGCGATACGTGCAAACCCTCGTCAATACGACCTTCGATCTCACGGCCGACCCGGCGAACATCATCGAGGCGGTAACTCCAATCCTCGCCCTCGACGTCATGCCGCTTTTCGCCTACGTCATCGATCAGATGAGTGCGGTTCGGCTCATCGTCATGGGCGTCGTGCTCGTCTGGTTGATGCACAATCGGCCCCAGGGGTTGCTTGGCCATCGAACGGAGCCGGCAGCGGCGATTCCGATCCTCGGCGGCAAACAAGGGGGTGAGGAGGATGAGTGAGGCCGCAACCGGACAGGTCGTGGAGTCTTCGAAGGATGTGGTCCTCCGCGTCGAGAACCTGCAGAAGTACTTCGGCGGGATCACCGCCGTCGACGGCGCGTCCTTCGAAGTCGAGCGTGGGACGATGACCGGCCTCATCGGCCCGAACGGGGCCGGCAAATCGACCACCTTTAACTGCATTACGGGGGCTCACACTCCTGACGCCGGGACTGTGGAGTTCGACGGGCAGGACGTGACCGGGCTCGAACCGTACGAAGTCACCCAGGCGGGACTCGCCCGAACGTTCCAGATCCCCCGCGAGTTGGCGGAGATGACCGTCCTCGAGAACCTGCTGGTCGCGCCGATGAACCAGGGCGGCGAATCCCTCTGGCGGTCGGTCCTACCCGGGTTTCGGCGAGGCGTGAAGCGAGAAGAGGCGGCGAATCTCGAGGAGGCCTGGGAGACGCTGGAGTTTTTCGACATCGCCCATCTCGCCGACGAACGGGCCGGATCGTTGTCCGGCGGGCAACGCAAACTCCTGGAACTCGCCCGGGTGCTCATGACCGACCCGGACATGGTGCTCTTAGACGAACCCTTTGCCGGCGTCAACCCGACGCTCGAACAGAAACTCATCGACCACATTCACGCGTTGCGCGAGGAGGGGTATACCTTCCTCATCGTGGAACACGACATGGAGATCATCATGAACAACTGCGAACGCGTGCTCGTCATGCATCAGGGGAACATCCTCGCCGACGGGACCCCAGCCGAGATCCAGAACGACGACACGGTCGTCGAAGCCTATCTGGGGGGTGAGATCGAATGACGCTCCTCGAGGTCTCGGAGCTGGACGCCGGATACGGTGATCTGCAGGTGTTGAGCGATGTCGATATGGCGGTTACAGACGGGGAGTACGTGAGCATCGTCGGCCCGAATGGGGCGGGCAAGTCGACGGTGATGAAGTCGATTTTCGGTCTCACGACACACATGGGCGGGACCGTGACCTTCGACGGGACCGACATCACGGCCGAACCGCCGGAGAACATCATCCACCACGGCCTGGGATACGTCCCACAATCCGACAACATCTTCACCTCGCTGACGGTCGAAGAGAACCTCGAGATGGGTGCTTACATTCTCGAATCGCTTCCACAAGACGCGTTGGAAGCCGTGTACGAGCGGTTCCCGATCCTCGAACGGCGCAGCGACCAGCAAGCTGGCACGATGAGTGGCGGCCAACAACAGATGCTCGCCATGGGCCGGGCGCTGATGCTCGATCCTGATCTCCTGATGCTCGACGAACCGAGTGCCGGCTTGGCGCCGGATCTCGTCGACGAGATGTTCGACAAGGTCGACGAGATCAACGAGGCGGGCACGTCGATCCTCATGGTCGAGCAGAACGCGAAAGAGGCGCTTCGTCGCTCTGACCGCGGGTACGTCCTCGTCCAGGGCGCAAACCGCCACGAGGACACGGGCGACGCGTTGCTGGCCGACGAAACGGTCCGCCAGGACTTCCTCGGCGGCTAACAAAGTTCGACCGTTCGGTTATCCGCCGAACGCGATCTCGTCGACGGTCGTGACTCCCTCAGCGTCGAATTTGAAGTACTCGTAGGTGACCGCCTTCATGTCGCCAGCGTCGTCGAATTCGACGGAACTGGACGCGCCGGCGTATTGAATTTCCTCGCCGTTGGCAGCCATCTCGATCCCCTCAGCCAAATTCGCTGGGGTAACCTCCGTGCCGCCTGGGTTAGCGACGTTGCGAAGTTCGTCGCGGATCGCCGTCCCGTCGTTCTCGCCGGCTTTCGCGTTGGCCAGCATGGCGACCGCCGCGGCGTCGAAGGTCTGGGACGTGAACACGCCCGGCTCGGCGTCAAATTCGTCCTGGAACGCGGAGGTAAACGCCTCTTTGGCTGGGCCCGCCGCGAGCGGCGAGGAGCCGCCCACGTTTGTCATGTCTTCTCCCACCTGGCTTGGCAACGTCGAGTCTTTCATCCCGTCGGTGACCAGGATATCGCGGTCCGGATCGTACCCGTCGAAGTAGTCCTGGAAGAGCTGGACGCCCGAGGCCGGGTAGCCGATCACGATCATCGTATCGGGGTCGTCCCCGACCGCCTGCTGGATTCGAGACGTATAGGAGGATTGCTGTTTCTCGAAGGAGACCTGCGTTTGAACGGTCCCTCCCTCCTCCTCGAAGGCGCCAACGAAGGCCTCTGACAGCTGCTGGCCGTAATCGTTGTTGACGTACATCGTCGAGGCCGTCTCCGCGCCCAACTGCTCGGCGGCGATCTGTCCCAGCACCTGCCCCTGAAGTGCGTCACTTGGGGCTGTCCGGTAGATGTAATCGTCGTCATCGAGGCCGGTCACGGAAAGGGCCGTACTCGACGGCGAAATACCGACGATTTCGTTCGGGATGAACACCTGTTTTGACACCGGGATGTTGATCCCTGAGGACGCCGGTCCAATGACAGCCGGATAGCCCGCATTCACCAGCGTGTTTGCCCCACTGATCCCAGCTGACTGCTGGGTTTGCGTATCCACCGTTCGTTCGTCGACTTCGAACGGGATGTCGGCGTCGTTGACGAAGTTGACGGCCAACCGGCCGGCATTGATCATCGGCTTGCCCAGCGGCCCCAGATCACCCGTCTCTGGCAGCAGCAGGCCCAGTTTCAGCGTCCGTGTTTCTTCCGTGGTCGTGCCATTGCCCGTGTCGTCCTCGCCACCACTGCAGCCAGCTAGTCCGGCGATGCCTGCCGCGCCGGCGGCGGTGATGAACTGTCGCCTGTCAATCTCAACCATGAAAGGTGTAGAATGTAGCGGTACACTTAAGCATACGCCCTCTTCGAAAAATCTGACGCGTTCGAAACGTCTCGAAGCTGGAAGAGTGGGCAAGGACTTCCTCTACGCGAAGCGAAGATCTCATCGACGGCCGACGAACGGTTCCGCGGCATCGTGGACCTGGCGCTCGTCTCGGGATCGGTCTGAACGAGCAGGTATCTTCATATCGCGAGGGTTCCGGACATCCTGGTAGCAACAGTCGCTGTCATTGATTTCGGCCTGAAAGAATCCTCGCCAGATCTCTCGGCGAGACTCCTCGGCACGGCGGCATTCGAGTGCTAGGTGGGGGTCTCGCTTTCGGGATGAACCCACTTGATGGCCTCTTTGACGCCGTCTCTCGGTCCGATAATCGTCAGGTGGTCTCCACATTCGATTACCGTATCACCGGCTGGGACGGTGTTTTCTTCCTCCCGGGTGAGGAGTGCGACCATACAGCCATCCGGGAGGTCAGGATTGATCTCGCCGACGGTCTGCCCGCAGAGATCCTCGTCGGTGACCTCGACTTCCTGGACGTCGCCGCTGCGCCCGAGTTCGGTCATCCATCGCGAGAGGGCCGGTCGCTCGACGAGGTTATCGATGGCCCAGGCCGTCGCCGTCGACGCCGAGACGGCCTGGACGCCGAGTTGCTCGAATGCGTCCCGGTTTTCCGGCTTGTTCACCCGAGCGATGACGTCCTCGGTCTCGAATTTCGCCCGTACTAACTGGGCCACGAGGAGGTTCGTGTCGTCATCGCCCGTGGCGGCGATCACCGTTTTGGCAGACGCCGCACCGGCGGCCTGGAGTTCGTCCACGTCGGTGCCGTTGCTCGTTCTGACGGTGAATCCCTCGGCCCGTCGCTGTTTGGCGACAGCGTCGTCCTGCTCCAGGAAGACGACGTTTTCGCCCCGGTCTTCCAATCGTTCCCCGAGTTCTTTGCCCACTCTGCCGCCGCCGATGACGAGTACACGCATTGGTATCACATCGAGTCGTTCCGCGATCTGTCTCGCGAACCCACCTTCGAACACCACGGTCAGCAAGATGACGAGAAAGACCGTGCCCGCGAGCACGCTTGCGCCCTCGGGATTCGATGGTGGGGCCGGTGTTTCGAGCTGTATCGCAAAGAGGGTCGCGACGCTAGCCGGAATAATGCCCCGCGGGCCGACCAGTCCCATAAAGAGCCGTTCGTTCAGTGAAAACTGTCCGCCGATGGTCGAGATGTAAACGAGCACCGGTCGGATGACAAGCGCCACGATGGCCACGAGCGCCAGGCCCCCGAATCCGAGGGCAAGGAGGGCTTCCACTTCGATCAGGGTGGCCAGCGCGATGAACACGAAGGAGAGCACGAGCAGCGTAATGTCGCCTTTGAACTGGGCGATCGTCCCCTCGAAGGGGAGATCGACGTTGCCGAGCAGCAAACCCGCGACCGCCACCGCTGCCACGCCCGATTCCGTGGCGATCGTATCGGCGAGGCTGAAGGCCATGATCGCGCCTGCGAGGGTCATGAGTCGGGCGTGCTGGGGCGTCCAGCCAGCAGGCAACTCCACCTGGGTGAGGAGAAACCAGAGCACGATCGCGACGGCCAAGCCGACGAAGACGCCGATGCTCAACCGCTCCACGAACTCGATCAGGTAGGTAGTCGGGGCGACCTCCGTCGAGGCAAGCAGTTTGAAGACGACGACCGCGAGAATGGCCGCGGTGACGTCATTGACGATGCCTTCGGTCTCGAGGGCGGCCGCGACGTGGTCACGGACGGGGACGACGTCCAGAATCGGCGTGACGACGGTGGGCCCCGTCGCGATCAACAGCGCCCCGATGAGCCCCGAAATCCCCCAGCTCGTTCCCAGGAGGAAGTGCGCGGCGAGGGCCGTCCCGCCGAAAGATATCGCTGCGCCGACCGTGACGAGGTGGAGGGCCGTCGACCGCGCCTCGTGGATCTCCTCGTGATCGAGATGGAAGGCGCCCTCGAAGACGATGATCGCGACGCTCAAGCCGACGATGGTCGACAGCGCCGACCCGAAGACATCCCGGGTGACAAGCCCTAATCCTTCCGGGCCGACGGCGACGCCGGTCAGGATGAGAAACAGGACACTGGGCACGCGAAACCGGTCCGCGAGCACCTGGGCGGCGACCCCCAGCGTGATGATCACCGCCGTAATCATCAACACGTTCACGCCAGGCGTGACTTGCGCGGGCATTACTGCGCCTCAATGGGGCCGCACAAATCCGTCTGTGTCCGACACATCTATTCCGCACCTTGCGGTGGGACACTAATAATTCCCACACGTCCCGTTGCAAATTTGTACCAAGCGTGTGAACACATACCGATGGCACTCCACCTACAAAGTTCCGCCTTCGACGACGGGGCCCCGATCCCGGAGCGGTACGGATACACGGCGGCAAACGTGAATCCGCCACTCGCAATCTCAGGCGTCCCAGAGGCGGCCGTCTCGCTCGCCCTGGTTGTCGACGATCCCGACGCGGTCGAACCGGCCGGGAACGTGTGGGATCACTGGGTCGTCTGGAATATCGACCCCACCCGGCGAGCGATCCCCGAGGGGTGGGACGCGGCCGACGCTACGGAGGGCCGAAACGATTTCGGAGAGGGTGGCTACGGCGGGCCGAACCCCCCGGATCGGGAGCACACGTACCGGTTCAGGGTGTACGCGCTCGAAACTACCCTCGACCTCGAATCGGGAGCGACCAAAGACACACTCGAATCCGCGATGGACGGACGGATTATCGAGGAGGCAAGCCTCGAGGGAACCTTCGCGCCCTAACCGATCCCATCAGAGAAGTCGGGCGACGTGGTCGGTCAGGCGAGATGGGAGGCGGTCGCGAAGCGCTGCTTCGTCGGTCTCGCCCTCGGCGTTGACCAGGTAGGCGCGGCCGGGTACCTCGCCATACACGCCCTGAAAGTCGTAGACGAAGCCGAACACGTCGACCCCCTCCGGCACGTCAGGACTCTCCTGCAAGAACGCGACTTGCCGGTCGACGTTGAACTCCACGAGCAGATCGACCAGTCCAACGTCCCGCTCTGGGCCGACTCGCTCGTCTTCGAGGCCGGCTTCGATCACCGGCTCCAGGAATGACACCCACTTGGCGATCCCAGGGGGCAACTCCCCGCCCTCTTCCTGTACAGATTCGAGGGCCGCGGTGATCGCCCCACACCCCGTGTGACCGACCACGACGGCCACGTCGGTATCCGTTTTCACGAGCGGATACAGCACGCTCCCATCGACCACCCGCTCGCCATCGTGGCGATCCCAAACCTGGTTGCCGATCGTGCTCGGTGTGAACAGCCACCCTGGCTCGGTGACGTCCCACATTCCCTCCTGTGAAATCCGGGCGTCCGCACAGCTCATCGAGACGGCAGCCGGCTCCTGGCCCGTCTGGAGGTCCTCGAAGCGGTCGGCCGGGCGGTCCGCAGTATGAGATCGGTTCCGTTCGAGTAGCTCGGTGAGCGTGGTGTCTGGCATACCCGTTCGTTTCCGGTCCAGTGACTTGTACCTCCGGCTCGCCACATCCGCCCGCGTACCCGGGAGATTTACGCGACTGCTCGCCGTACCGTCCCCAACGACCACGCCGAATCGCCCAAACCAATGTTGCCACGCACCCGGTCGGGAGCCGAGACGAATGCCGGTCCGAGCCTCGCGCTTGGCGGTGTCGTCGTCATGTTGCTCGTCGTGGGTGTCGCGATCGGACTCGGATTCGGCCCGGTGATGGCCCTCGCGCCGAGTCCGGACACGGAGGATGGCGGGTGGGCAACCGTCGAATCGATCGAGACGGCAGCGACTGACGAGCGGACAGTTCAGGCGACGATCACCTATCGGACCGGCGGCCCGAACGGGACTGCTATCGATCAGTTTTCCGTTTCGCCGCTTCCGTCGGGGCAGGTCGACGCGGCGGGCAAGTGGGCCTACGTGCCGAAATCCAGTCTCCCCCCGTCGCTTGCCTCGGCGAACGGCAACCATTCGGCCGGGGTTCAGTTTCTCGGGCCGTGGGCGCTCGTAGGCAACCTTTCTTCGGCCACCGAACGGGTTCGGACTGCGGACGTGACGGTCGTGGCACCGACAGCGATGGACGTCGACCCGTCTCGGAAGGCCCACTTCCTTTCGACGTTCGTCTCCCCGTACCAATTACATCCCAACCGGGCGACCCCGGCCACGATCGCCATCGCGCCGAATACGCTCCCCTCGGACGGTCTCACCTACGGAACGACGGGATACGTGACCCAACACGCGTTTTGGGACGGTAAAGCCACCAGCGTCTGGATTCACGAGTATCTCCATACCCAGCAGACCTTCGCGACGGCCCCGGAGATGGCGTGGTTTCGCGAGGCAAGTGCCACGTATTTCTCCGCTCGGATGCTGGAAGCCCAATATTACGAGGTGGGTGAGCCGGCGGTTCGGGAGTGGATCGCGGCCCGGGACGACTTTGAGGAGGTGGTGCTCGCGAACGAAGCCACATGGGGCCACTCGAACGCGGACTATTATCGCGGGGCCCGACTCCTTTATGCGGTCGACGCCGCGATCCGAGCCGGGAGTGACGGTGAGCACACCCTCGTGGATGTCTTCCGGGAGATGAACGCTCGCGAGGACCCGGTCACCATAGAGGCGTTTGTTCGCATGGTCGAATCCAAATCGGGGGACCCACAGCCCTGGTTGCGGCAAGCGATAACGGAACCCGGCCCGATGGATGCCAAAGTCCCTCCTGCCGGTGACGTGTTTACGGCGACCGAGACCGGTGGATGATTCCTCTGGCGGAACGCATACCGCGACGAGGAACGAGTCGCGGTGTCACCGAACGCGACCGACGGGAGCGTTCGGAATGTTTTCCCCCACGTTTTTCTGAGGCGCGAGGGATCGAAGATCCCTCGGCCCGCACGAACGGCGGCTCCGCCGCCGTGAGTGGAGCGTGGTTCCCGCAGCGAGCGAAGCGAGCGAGGAAACCCGACGAGGAAAAAGTGGTATGCCGGCTCCCGGATTTGAACCGAAGGAAACCTCACTCCGTTCGGTTTCCAGGGTTCAGAATCCGCTCGGGGCACTCCGGCATCTCACGCTCCTCACTTCGTTCGTCGCGGAGAATTGGAGTGCCACCTCCCGGATTTGAACCAGCGGAAACCTCACTGCGTTCGGTTTCCAGGGTTCAGAATCCGCTCGGGGCACTCCGGCATCTCACGCTCCTCACTTCGTTCGTCGCGGAGAATTGGAGTGCCACCTCCCGGATTTGAACCGGGGACAGCTCGATCTTCAGTCGAGTGCTCTCCCAGTCTGAGCTAAGGCGGCCTGTCCGAAACCTGGCCGAGGACGGGCAAAAGGATTTCGAATCGGGGGACCGTCGGTGCCACGGCCGCTGGCGTGACCCGGTTGAATCATTCCACGCTTGGGTCTCCACCAGGGTGTACCGAATCGGGATGGTTTCTTCGTCCCAGACCCTGGCTGCGTTGCGCAGTCGAACCCAGCATGTGGCCGGGATGCCCTGGCGGGAAAAACACGAAGGCCCGGCCGAATCGGTGACAGCCCCTGTCCGGTTCCCGTCACCGGTTTCGTACCCACGTCTGGACTACTGCGGTCGGGCGTCCGGCGATCGTGGTTCTGGCCCACCGATCGAGCACCCACCGAAACAGGACCAGGCCCTGGACGACGAAGAGGTTCGTGAGCAGGAAAAACGTCGCTTCCTCGATCGGGAGCCCGCCGATCGTGAGGCCGGTCGTGTACGTCTCCGAAAGGACCCAGATCCCCTGGGAGAGGGCGATCCGGTCGGCGACCCAGAGGAAGAGGGTCGGGCCAAGCACTCCGATGAGGACGGTTCGCTTCGCTTCGAGCAACTGTGGCGCTCCCACGACCCACTGGAGGGCCAGAACCGGTGCTGCCCAGGTGAGGATCGCCCCCAGATAGAGCGTCTGGGACGGTCCCAGCAGTAACAACCCGCCACCGGCACCGATCAGGAGTGCAAGTGCCCCTGCCACGAGTCGCGGTCGGAGGCGAAGCCGTTTCTCGTGCCAGTCAGGGACGGCGAGCTGTGACGTCCAGAGCGCGGTGAAGGTGGGTTGGAGGAGGATGAACAGATACTCCTCGACCGGGGCGAGCCCGAGGTGCGCGACGACCCGCCCGTCCCCGTACCACCAGACGCCTCTCGCGATCAGATAGTTGTCCCAGGGAATCGTGTACACGAGGGCGATCACGGTGACGATCCCGACGCCCAGCCAGTACGCCTGTCCCCTCCCGAGTACCCGTCCTGGGGTTTGCCGCCTGACGATGGCCGTCACCGGGACGAGCCAGAGGAGGCTCAGAACGAACCCGACGTGAAAGTGGAGATACGACAGTCCCGGCATCGGTCGAGTCGGGCGGCGGTATCAGCCTCGGGTTTGTGTACATGGCGGTTCGTCGGGACCGCCCGACTCAAGGCGCCCCCCGCCCAAGCCCATCCCATGCAACCGGGGAAGGTGGACGCGGATTTCTTCGCCGAATTTATCGACGGACGACTGGGGGCGGCCCGGGCAGACGTGGCCCTAGGCCCTCAGTTCGGGGCCGATTTCGGCCTCCTTTCGGTGGGTGACAGGGCGCTTGCGATCGCCACTGATCCGGTTTTCGTCCTTCGGGATCTCGGCCTCGAACGGGCCGCGTGGTTCGCCTTCCACGTCGTCCTCAGCGACGTCGCCCTCTCGGGACTCCCGCCGTCACACCTGGCGGTCGATTTGGCCCTGCCACCGGGAACCGATCCTGCAACCTTCGAGACGATCTGGTCGGTCTTCGACGCCGAAGCCAGGGAATTGGAGGTGGCCATCGTCACCGGGCATACGGGCGCTTACACGGGTGCCGCCTTCCCGACGATCGGTGCCGGGACGGCCCTTGCTGTTGGCGATCCGGACAGGGTGATCCGGCCTACCGGGGCCAGCCCCGGCGACAGACTGCTCGTGACGAAGGGGCCGGCCATCGAAACCACTGGCATCCTGGCAACGGTTTTCGGCGACGAACTCGATCTCCCGTCGGCGACGATCGCGGCGGCCCGAGGCCGGTTTTTCGACACGAGTCCGATCGAGACGGCACGCGTCGCCGCCGAGACCGGGGCCGTGACCGCAATGCACGACGCGACTGAAGGCGGGTTGGCGAACGCGCTGTTCGAGTTGGCCCACGCGAGCGGCGTCGGGTTGAGCGTTGATTCGGCGGCGGTTCCGGTGATGGACGAGGTCGAGGCTGTCTGCTCGCACCTCGACATCGACCCCTGGCGTGCCTCGAGTTCCGGGACCGTCCTGCTGACTGTCGAATCCGACGCTGCAAGCGTCGTGCTGGACGCGTTTGCGGAAGCGGACGTCCCGGCAGCCGATGTCGGCGAGGTGACGGCGTCGGGGTCGATAACTGTGGACGGGGATACGATAGCGCCCCCTGAAACGGACCCCTTCTGGCCGACCTACACACGCCTTCGGGAACAGTATGGAGCGCCGGAGCAGAGAGACTAAACGGCCCCGCTCCCTGCCCTGGCATATGCGATTGCGGCCCGGTGGGGATCGGCGGGGGAAGCCATGACCAGCATCGTCGAGGAGTTCCTGGAACTCGATGCCGAGGCAGATGCGGACCTGCTCGCGATGCAGGTCGGGGATTTTTACGAGTTCTTCGACGAGCACGCCGAGACCGTCGCCGAGGAACTGGATCTGACCGTCTCCCAGAAGTCAAGTCACGGGTCGAACTACCCGATGGCGGGGGTCCCGGTATCCGAGCTGACGGCCTACCTGAAGCCACTCGTCGAGCGCGGCTACCGGGTCGCGGTGGCCGAACAACACGAAACCGAGTCCGGACACGCCAGGTCGGTGTCCCGGGTCGTCACGCCCGGAACCTTGCTCGAGACGGTCGACGCGGCGGCTCAGTATCTCGGAACCGTCGTGGACGGGGACGACGCCTTCGGATTGGCTTTTGTCGACGTGACGACGGGCCGATTCCACGTGACCCAGGTCGAAACCGTCGAGGACGCGTTGACGGAGGTCTATCGGTTCGATCCGGCAGAACTGCTGCCAGGTCCGCGGCTTCGGGAGGCCGAGCGATTCGACGCGTTTCGGAGCCGGACCGGGGCGACCGTGACCGAATACGACGCCGACGCGTTCGGACCGGGGCGGGCAACCCACCTGCTCAAAGAACAGTTCGGTGACGGGGCCCTCCGCAGTCTGGGCATCGAGCCCGAGAGCCCGGCCGTCCAGGCCGCCGGTGCGGCGCTTGACTACGTGGAATCGACCGGGTTGGGGGTCACCCGCTCGTTCACCCGCCTCCAACCGTACCGCGCCGACGAGCACGTCGAACTCGACGTCACGACACAGCGCAACCTCGAACTGACCGAGACGATGCAGGGCGACCGATCGGGCTCGCTGTTCGAGACGATTGATCACACGGTGACAGCCGGCGGCGGCCGCCTCCTTCGGGAGTGGCTCCAGCGACCACGCCAGGATCACTCGACGCTCGAAACGCGCCACGACGCCGTCGCGGCCCTCGCCGAACAGGCCCTCCTTCGCGATTCGATTCACGGGACCCTCGAGGGGGCCAGGGACCTCGAGCGGTTGGCCGGGAAAGTCGCCCACGGAACCGCGGATGCCCGCGACCTCAAAGCGGTGGGAGAGACGCTTGCGGTGCTCCCCTCACTCGTCGAGACCGTCCGGAGCGACCCGACCGTGGGTGACTCGCCGGTTGCTCGCCGGCTGGAGGAACCGGATCTCGCGACCGTTCGGGACCTCATTGGGCAACTCGATGGAGCGATCGCCGAGGAACCGCCGAAGACACTCCGGGACGGGGGCCTGTTCAAACGCGGCTACGACGAGGAACTCGACGAACTCCTCGAGGACTACGAGGCAGCGACGGAGTGGATCGACACCCTTGCCGACCGGGAGAAGCGGCGCCTCGGGATCACACACCTCCAGACGGGCCGCAACCAGACCGACGGCTACTACATCCAGGTCGGTCGCTCCGAAACCGACGCAGTGCCGGCGGAATATCGGGAGATCAAGGCGCTGAAAAACTCCAAACGCTACACCACCGAGGAACTCGAAGAACGCGAACGGACGATCCTGCGGCTCGAAGAACAGCGTTCGGAGCTGGAATACGAGCTGTTCGAGGCCCTCCGCGAACAGGTCGGCGAACGAACCGACCTCCTCCGGGCCGTCGGGAACGCGCTTTCGGCGGTCGACGTCTTTGTTTCGCTGGCGACCCATGCCGTCCGGAACGATTGGACCCGTCCGACACTCGTGGAGGAGGGGATCGATATCGAGGCAGGGCGCCACCCAGTGGTTGAGCAGACGACCGAGTTCGTTCCGAACGATACGACCCTGACCGACGAGCGCCGCTTGCAGCTGGTCACGGGGCCGAACATGTCGGGCAAATCCACGTACCTCCGGCAGACCGCGTTGATTGTCCTCCTCGCCCAGATGGGGAGCTTCGTCCCGGCCGAGGCCGCCCAGATCGGGACCGTGGACGGGATCTACACGCGAGTCGGTGCGCTCGACGAACTCGCCCAGGGCCGCTCGACCTTCATGGTCGAGATGCAGGAGCTCTCGAACATCCTGCATTCGGCGACGGCCGACTCCCTCGTCATCTTGGACGAAGTGGGTCGGGGAACGGCGACCTACGACGGCATATCGATCGCGTGGGCCGGGACCGAATACGTGCACAACGAGGTCCGGGCGAAGACGCTCTTTGCGACCCACTACCACGAACTGACCGCGCTCGCGGACCACCTCGAGAGCGTGGTGAACGTCCACGTCGCCGCGGAGGAACGGGACGGCGACGTGACCTTTCTCCGCACGATCCGGGCGGGCGCCGCCGACCGGAGTTACGGCATCCACGTCGCGGATCTCGCCGGGGTCCCGAATCCGGTGGTCGACCGGGCCGAAACCGTGCTTGAAAAACTCCGGGCCGACAAAGCGATCGAAGCCCGGGGCGGGGGTGGCGAACCGATCCAGACGGTCTTCGACGTGGGTCAGGGAGCGTTCGTGGCCGAGGACGCCGAAGAGAGCGAGCCGGAACCTGAGCCACAGGAAGGCGACTCCGCGGAAGCAGCCGTACTCGAGCAACTCCGGGACCTGCCGGTCGCCGAGATGACACCGGTGGAGGTCCTCACTGAAGTGACCGAATGGCAGGACCAACTCGCGACCGATGACTGATATCACCCGCCTCGACGACGCGACGATCTCGCAGATCGCGGCCGGCGAGGTGATCGAACGGCCCGCCTCCGTGGTCAAGGAACTCGTCGAAAACAGTCTGGACGCCGGAGCCGATCGCATCGACGTGACCGTTTCCGGCGACGGAACCGATCTGATCCGGGTCGCGGACGACGGCGAGGGCATGACCGAGGAGGGGGTCCGCCGGGCCGTCGAGCAGCATACGACGAGCAAGATCGGCTCGATCGACGACCTCGAGCGGGGTGTGGGCACGCTTGGATTTCGAGGGGAGGCCCTCCACACGATCGGGGCTGTCTCCCGGATGACCATCGAAACGCGGCAACGCGAGGGCGCGGATGTCGGCTGGGAGGTCCGGGTCGAAGGTGGCGAACTCACGGATCTGGCCCCGGTCGGCCGCGCCCCGGGCACGACGGTCACGGTGGCCGATCTCTTTTACAATACGCCCGCGCGGCGGAAGTACCTCAAACGCGTCGCCACCGAATTCGGCCACGTCAACCGGGTCGTGTCCCGCTACGCGCTCGCCAACCCCTCGATTGCGATCTCCTTGACCCACGACGACCACGAGGTGTTTGCCACCGCCGGGAGCGGGGACCTTCAGGAGGCGGTGCTCGCTGTCTACGGGCGAGAGGTCGCGGAAAACATGATCCAGGTCGAGGGCTCGCCGGGTGGAGCGGTGACGGCGATTTCGGGGCTCGTGAGCGATCCCGAAACGAACCGTAGCGGGGCCGAATACGTGTCGACCTACGTCAACGGCCGTTACGTGCGATCCGACGCGATCCGGTCCGCCATCCTCGAAGCGTATGGAAAACAACTCGCTGGGGACCGATACCCGTTTGCCGTGCTCTTCGTGACCGTCCCATCGGACGCCGTCGACGTGAACGTTCACCCCCGGAAAATGGCTGTCCGCTTCGACGACGAGGTGGCAGTCACGGACGCGGTGACCGACGCGGTCCGGGAGGCCCTGTTGGATCACGGCCTGATCCGATCCGGAGCGCCGCGGGGTCGCTCAGCGCCCGACGAAACGACGGTCGAACCGGCTCCGACTGACGCCAAACCGGCCCAAACCAATGCCGAGCCGGCTCCGAGCGATGCCGAACCGGTTCCGACCGATGCCGAAACGGATCAAAGCGAGGCGGAATCGTCATCGGGGACTGATCCATCCACGGCACCCGACCAATCCACGAGGCCCGATCCATCCACCGCGACCG
>CAZVCA010000004.1:17692-32674 GCA_964626045.1 uncultured Halobacteriales archaeon
GATCCATCCACGGCACCCGACCAATCCACGAGGCCCGATCCATCCACCGCGACCGACCCATCCACGCCGGCGGATCAATCCAAGCGAGCGGCCGAACCGGCCGACCCCAATTCGGGCAATGAGTCGAGGACAACTCCGGACGAGCACCCGGAGACACCGCAGGCGCCGCCGACGGATCGATCACGGTCGGCGATTCCGGACCGGCCGGACGTGGACATCGATCCTCTCCAGACGGATTTGTCAGCGGACGCTGCCGCTGCGACGGCCGATTTCGAAACCGAGACGCTCCCCCCGCTCCGGATTATTGGACAGATACACGATACCTACGTCGTCGCGGAATCACCGGATGGCCTCGTGCTGATCGATCAACACGCGGCCGACGAGCGGGTGAACTACGAACGGCTCCAGGAGGAGTTGGGGGACCGAACGGGGACCCAGCGGCTCGTCGAACCCGTCGAACTCTCGGTCACCCCCCAGGAAGCACGCCAGTTCGAGGCCGTAGACACGCTTGAGACCTGGGGGTTCGAGGCACGACTCGAGGACGATCACCTGGTCGTCACCGGGGTGCCGGCCGTCTTCGAGGCGAACGTGTCACCGGATCTCTTGCGGGACGTGCTTGGTTCGACACTTGAGGCCGGCGAGGACAAAACGGTGCGGTCGGCAGCAGATGAACTGCTCGCGGATATGGCCTGTTACCCGTCGATTACGGGAAACACCCCGCTCAGAGACGGCGATATCCTCGAACTGCTCGAAGCCCTTGACGGCTGTGAGAACCCCTACGCCTGTCCACACGGCCGGCCGACCATCATCGAACTCGGGATCGACGAACTCGAGGATCGCTTCGAGCGCGATTACCCAGGCCACGACCATCGCCGGCCCTGATCACTCGATCGCGAACGGGTGGGTGTATTCGATATCGCCGACTGATTCGACGACCGGGTCATCGCCACAGACCGGACACTCGGGGTTCCGGCGAACTGGCACTTCCTCGGTGGTCATGTCCTCGCCGTCGTAGACCAGCAGCCGGCCGTCGAGGGACTCCCCGAACCCGACAATCGTTTTGAGGACTTCCGTCGCCTCGATAGTGCCGATGGTTCCAGGCAGTGGGCTCAAAACCCCGTTGACCTCGCAGTCCGGTGTCGCCTCCTCGGGCGGTGCCTGGGCGAAGAGACACCGATAGCACGGGCCGTCTTCCTCAGTGCCAAAGGCGCTCACCTGCCCTTCGAGCCGGTAGACCGCGCCGTGGACGAAGGGCACGTTCTGGAACGTACACGCATCGTTGATGAGGTATCGCGCCCGGAAGTTGTCCGTGCAGTCGACGACGACGTCTCGGCCCTCGACCAGGGATTCGGCGTTTTCGGGGCCGAACTCCGTCTCGTGGGTGCGGACGTCGACCTCTCCGTTGAGCGACTCGACGAAGGCCCGAGCGCTCTCGACTTTCGGGCGGCCGATGTCGCCCTCCGAATGGATCACCTGCCGCTGGAGATTGGAGGTTTCCACGACGTCGGGGTCGACGATGTGGAGCGTTCCGACCCCGGCGGCCGCGAGATAGGAGATAACCGGTGAACCCAGCCCGCCTGCACCAACCACGAGGACGTCGGCGTCGGCGATTCGTTCCTGCCCGGCCCCGCCGACCACGTCGATGGAGAGGTGGCGGGCATAGCGGTACTCGCTGTCGCCGTCGTCGTCACTCATTGGGTTGCCTTCGATTCCGGGCCCCAAAACCGCATCGTCGCGAAGCGACGGCTACGGAGTAGTGCCCGAGAAAATCGGGTAGTCAGAAACGATACCTGAGAGAACGGAGTTTACACTCGTTCGAGGTTGACTGCGCGCGGACCCTTGGGGGCCTGATCGATGTCGAACTCGACATCCTGGCCCTCTTCGAGGTCCTCACCGCCGACATCTTCCATGTGGAAGAAAACGTCCTCGTCTGCGTCGTCGCTCTCGATGAAACCGTAACCCTTCCGCGTGTGGAAGAAGTCGACCGTACCTGTTGCCATTGCAATAGTCCGAATGCCCGGGACAGGGATAAGGCTTCCCCGATAGCTCTTGGCACGGGAGGCGCACGAATCTGCACCCGTTTTCACCTCGATTCTTTCAGGTATCGGGTCCCTGATCGTCGTGATCAGTGACCTTGGGTATCGAGGTCGTCGACTGGAACGACGGAGTGATCGAGTAACAGGGTATCCTGGGTCGCCCGAACGCGACCGACAAAGGCCGAAATTTCGTCTAATCGTCCCTCCAGGACGAAAAGCTCCATGCAGTTATGATCGCCGACGTGACTGTGCAGGTTCGAGGCGACGAGGTCCTCGTACTCGTGGCGCAGGTCGATCATCGCCTCCTCGACGTCGGTGGTCTCGTAATCGAAGAGCACGGTCACGATGCCCATGAGCTCCCGCTCTTCGAGCCGGGGGTCCTCGAACTCCTCCATCAGCGTGCGACTGGCCTCCCTGAGCACTTCGCTCCGGCCGGAAAACCCGTGTTCGTCCGCGAAGCTGTCGAGACGCTCGAGCAGCGAATCAGGCATCGAGATGCTGACGACGGCCATATATTAACGAATGGCCCAGGAGTTAATAACGTTGCACGTCCGCCGCGGGAGCCTCGCCGGGGCCACATTACTTAATTACGCGGCCGACGAGAGTACGGACGATGAGTACTTCAGTCACCGACTCAGGCACCCTTCCAGGATCGGCGATCACGACGATCGGCGGCGCGCTTCTCGTTCTGACGGCGGCCATCTCCCTGTTCGCGTTTCTCGGCGGGGACTTTATGACCGGCGGGGCGGTCCTGCTCTATGTCCCAGTCGCCGCGCTCCTCGTGGCCATCGGCCGGAAACGCGACCTCGTCTGATCGGCGCCGAGCGGTGGTACCAGTTTTAAGGTAGTCGCCGCGATACCTCTGTGTATGCCTGGATTCGACGAGATGGACGTCGAGGAGATCTGGATGGACGGCGAGTTCGTGGATTGGGAGGACGCGACGGTTCACGTCCTCTCACACGCGTTGCACTACGGGACCGGCATTTTCGAAGGCGCGCGGGCCTACGACACCGAACGTGGGACGGCGATCTTCCGGTGGGACGCCCACCTCGACCGGCTCTTCGACTCCGCGAAGCCCTACGAACTGGATATTCCGTTCAGTCGCGAGGAACTCACCGAGGTGACAGTGGACCTCCTGCGGCGCAACGACCTCGAATCGGCCTACATCCGCCCGCTGGTGTATTTCGGGTATCACAGCCTCGGCGTGAGCCCCGCAGAATGCCCGACGGAGACCATGATCGCGACCTGGCCCTGGGGCACTTACCTCGGCGAGGAGGCCCTCGAGGAGGGCGTCGAGGTCACAGTCTCGTCCTGGCGGAAACACGCCTCGAGCCAGGTGCCGACCAACGTGAAGACGACGGGTTTGTACGTCAACAGCATGCTCGCCGGCGAGGAGGCCCGCAAACAGGGCGCCACCGAAGCGATCCTCCTCAACAAGGAAGGCGACGTCGCCGAGGGCCCGGGTGAGAACATCTTCCTGGTCCGGGATGGCGAAATCTTCACGCCCGGTCTCTCGGAGAGCATCCTCGAGGGGATCACCCGCGATACAGTCATCAAACTGGCCGAGGAACGTGGCTACACCGTCAACCAGTCGGCGTCGATCAGTCGCGGCGAACTCTACACCGCCGACGAACTCTTCTTCACGGGCTCTGCGGCGGAAGTGACCCCGATCCGGAAAGTGGACAACGTCGAGATCGGCTCCGGTTCCAGGGGACCGATCACCGAAGAACTCCAGCAAGCCTACTTCGACCTCACGGAGCAGGCACCAGCCGAATACGAGGAGTGGTTCACGTTCGTCTGAATTAGCAACTCCGGGCCGAGATTTCGGTCGCCTCGCCAGCGGCAACTCGCGCAGTGCCACTGCTTTCCGCGATGATCAACTTCCCCTCCGGCCCGTAAAACGTCACCGTCACTTCATCACCCGATTCGATGATCCCCGAACCCGAATATTCGATGGGATAACGGCCGTCCGTACGAAAGAACGGATCATCGCCGCTGGTCGAGATATCGTTCCAGGAGGATTCTGCATACCGGGTGCCGAAGTCCTCACCTGATGCCATCGTGTCATCGGGGTCAGTCTCGCCACCGCCTTGCCATTTGTTGTGGACCATCCGAATGGTCATCGTCTCGCCGGCCGCAAAATCACCGGTACAAAAATCGCCAACCTCCCCGTCGTGATACATCTGGCCGGTCTGGGCGTCGAATCGGTTCGGATTGAGAAAGCGTACCGATCCGTCGTCCCAGCTCACCTCGATCGCGCCAGTTTCATCGCCCCTGAAGGTTTCGCCGCCTACATAGGTGATCATGATCTTGTCGATGTCTCCACGGGTCGGGTCGTCACCGTTGTTCCACCCAGTCCACGAACGGTGTTCGGACCCGAGCACGACTTCCGTATCCCCGAAGACGCGTTCCTCTGCCGGCTCCGTCAGGATACCCGGCATATCCAGGAAAAAGGCACCAATGCTCCCTGCAATGATGACTGTCACGACAACGAGCAGCAGCGATCCGATAACCGGCGGCAACCCACGATCGTCCATCAGCTAGCCCTGTCGGATCTACGCCTCTTAACTATGCATCATCAGCCGTCTCGTCGCCGATATCCAACAGGGACGTGGCCAGATCCTCCTTCTCGTTTTCGCCGAATCCGGCCGAAAGCACCCGAGTCAGGGCCTCTTCGACGGACTCGTCGATTTCCTCGTATTCGCCCGGTTTTACTTCCACGACGTAGCCCGTCGTGATGTTCGGGGAGGTCGGCAAGAAGAGAATATCCCGGCCGTCGGCGGTGTGTTTGCCGGTTTTGAAGGCGGTCATCCGCAAGCCGTCCCAGACTTCGATCCGGACAGGAGCCTGCAAATCACCGGTTCCGGTCAGCGCCGTTTCGACGCCCATTTTCGAGGCGTTGTAGACGATCCGAAGCCCGGGCAACCGGTTGAACAAGTGATCGATCGTGTCCTCGATGATCGAGCCAAACGCCGTGCGCATCAGGTACCCGGTCGCCAATACGACCAGCACGAACACCACGAGGGTCAGCAGGGCACTGGCAATCGGGTTGGTGAGCGTCCCCGAGAGCGGCGCCACGCTTGCGAGCCGGGAGAGGATCCAGTAGACCACATACAGGGTTACGAGAATCGGGAGGAGTACGATCAGGCCACTCGCAAAGTCCCGTTTCCAGGTCGCCATTGAAGAGGAATTGGCCCGGCGCCACCAAAGTCACTTGGGTTTCTCACGACCGAGTTCGATCCGGGCGGGTTTTTGTGATCCCCCGTGAAAGCCCGGTATGAACCTGGTCGCGATCGTCGCCACGGCGATCTGGGCAATGTTGCCCGCCTACGTCCCGAACAACGCCGCCGTCCTGGGTGGCGGTGGGCGACCGATCGACGGTGGGCGGGAGTGGCGTGGCGATCGCCTGCTCGGGGACGGGAAGACCTGGCGAGGCACGGCGGTCGGGATCGCGGTCGGGATCGCGGTCGGCCTGCTTTTCGGGACGCTGCGAGACCCGGTCGCTGCAGCCGTCGGGCTTCCGTTGCCACCGTATTCGCCGGGTGCGATCGTCGCCTTGCCCGTCGGGGCGATGGTGGGTGATATCGCCGCGTCCTTTCTCAAGCGCCGCACCGGTCGAGCGAGAGGCAGGCCGTTTCCCGGCCTCGATCAACTTGACTTCGTCGTGGGCGCCCTCGTCGTCGTCGCGCTCGTCGATCCGGCCTGGGTCGCTCGCTATTTGACGCTGCCTGTCGTGCTCGCCATCCTGGTCGTGACGCCGGTCTTGCACGTCGTCACTAACGCTATCGCCTACGGGCTCGGCCTGAAAGACGAGCCCTGGTAGCGCCGAACCGTGACGAATTGCTTATTCGCCCCCCGCTCGCAGGTCCCACTATGAAAGCGGAGATCGTCGCGGCCCTTCGGGCGGCGGACGCCGTTCGGTTCGGGGAGTTCGAACTCTCCCACGGTGGGACGAGTGAGTACTACGTCGACAAGTACCGGTTCGAAACCGACCCACAGGCCCTGGAAACGGTCGCGGATGCCTTCGCGGACCGGGTCGGGGCCGCGACACTCGCAGGCGTGGCCCTTGGCGCAGTCCCCCTCGTGACCGCGACCGGGCTCGCCACCGGGAACCCCTATGTCATCGTCCGAAAACAGACCAAAGGGTACGGAACCGGGAACCGCATCGAGGGCGAGCTCCCGCCGGAGGAACCTGTGATCGTGCTGGAGGACGTCGCCACGACCGGGAAAAGTGCCCTTTCGGCCGTCGAAGCGCTGCGGGAAGCCGGGGCCACGATCGACCGGGTGCTCGTGGTCGTCGATCGGGAGGAAGGGGCCGCCGACTTGCTGGCTGCAAACGATGTCACCCTCGAATCACTCGTCACCGCGTCGGATCTCCTCGAGGAACGCGACTAACGGGGCCGTCCGTTCCCGGGATGTTCATATTTGTGGAACCATGCATAGCCGTACATGAACCGTGCCGAGAAGGCCGCTCTCCAGTTGCGGGCCCTCGAGGTCCTTCGCTCGCTCAAGGAGACCCGGACCTACGACGAACTCGCTGCTGACACCGGGTTGCCGGCGGGCGACCTGAACCGCTACGTCAACGGCCACGTCTTGCCGGGTGAGACCCGGGCGAGACAGATCGTCGCCGAATTCGGGCGGGAGGCCCTGGAAACGGAACTCGCTGACCGGGTCTCCCGCGACGGGGAGGGATACGTCGACAACTCCGCGATCGTGTTCGACCAGCCGCTTTTGGACCTGGTTGGGCCCGTCGCCGCCGAAGCCTTCGGCTTCGAACGGCCGGACGTGGTCCTGACCGCGGCGACCGATGGCATCACCCTCGGTGCATCGCTTGCCAGTCACTTCGGAGCCTCGTGTGCGTACGCGAAGAAATCCAAGGAGACGGCCGTGGACGCCTTCATCGAGGCGCGAAACAGGCTCGATTCGGGCATCGAGATCACCTATTACCTGCCCGAATCGGCCATCGAGAGCGGCGACGCGGTGCTCGTGGTGGATGACCTCATTCGATCCGGCGAAACCCAGGAACTCCTCCTCGACGTGGTGGACACGGCCGACGCCAGAGTCGCGGGCGTGTTCACGCTCATCGCCGTCGGCGACGACGGCATCGAGCGCGCTCGCGACCGCACGGAGGCGCCCGTGGAAACGCTCATGCAACTTTCCTGATCTCGGGGCCCCAGTCCTCATACACCGCTCCTGACCTCCCGGGCGATGCCCAACCGGTGCCCGCGGCGTCCCGATTCAATCCTCGTTCGTGCATAACAACCGTTAAGTGGAACCCAAATTCATGCTCGAACGTGGATATGGCAGTCACAGAGATGCTGTCCCGATATTTCGACCTCGAAGAGCGGGGAACAAACCTTCGCACTGAAACACTCGCCGGGCTGACGACGTTCCTGACGATGAGTTACATCATCATCGTCAATCCGGCGCTTTTGAGCATCGTGATCTCCCCGGAGGGAATTGGTGGGCAGCGGGTCTTCCAGATGTTGGCCGTCGTGACCATCCTGGCCTCGGTGGCCGGGATGCTCGTGATGGCCTTCTACGCCGACCTTCCGTTCGGGCTGGCGCCGGGGATGGGATTGAACGCCTTCTTCGTCGCAGTCGTCCTGTCACCGACGCTGAACATCACCTGGCAGACCGCGCTCGCTGCCGTGTTCGTCGAGGGGCTCGTCTTCATTGCCCTCACGGCCGTCGGTGCCAGAGAGTACGTTATCAACCTCTTCCCGGAGCCAGTCAAACTGGGTGTCGGGGCGGGGATCGGGCTCTTCCTTGCGGCGATCGGGCTCCAGTTCATGCGGGTCATCGCCGTTGACCCCGACGACATGGTCACCCTGAGTCCGGTGCTGGCCCAGGACCCTGTTGCCATCATCTCGATTCTGGGCATCTTGCTCACGTTCTATCTCTACGTTCGCGGGATTCGCGGATCGATCGTGCTGGGCATCATCTTGACCGCTATTATGGGTTATCTCGCCGGTGGCCTCGGACTGCAACCGTACGCTGGCGGGCTCCCGAAAGAGGGTCAGATTTTGGCCAAACCCGTCACGCTCGCTCCGGGCGTCGATCAGATCACCTACGGCCTGTCAGCCTACGACATCTCGCCGCTCATCGGTGCCTTTGTCGAAGGTATCCAGGGGGTCGAAGCGGTGACCTTCGCCTTCGTCGTGTTCACGTTTTTCTTCGTGGACTTCTTCGACACGGCTGGCACCCTGACGGGACTCGGCCAGGAGGCTGGCTTCCTCGACGAGGACGGTGACTTCCCCGAAATGAACAAACCCCTGATGGCCGACGCCGTCGGGACCACCGTCGGTGCAATCGTGGGCACGTCCACGGTGACGACGTTCATCGAGTCCGCGACAGGGATCGAGGAGGGCGGTCGAACGGGTCTCACGGCACTCGTCGTCGCGGCGCTTTTCTTACTTGCGCTCGTGTTCGTCCCGCTGGTGAGCGCAATTCCGTCCTTCGCTCCCTACGTCGCACTCGTGATCGTCGCGGTCTTCATGGTGCGGAACGTGACCGACATCCAGTGGGAGGATCCGGCCCACGCGATTCCGGCCACGCTCACCATCGCGCTCATGCCGCTCACGAGTTCGATCGCCACGGGCATCGCCGCCGGACTGCTGAGCTACCCGATCGCGAAAGCGGCCCAGGGCGAAATGCGGGACGTGCGTCTCGGGCAATGGATCCTGGCGGCCCTGGTCGTCTTCTATTACTTCGTGCGGACCAACGCGCTGGTCTGAGGGGATTTAACCCCCTGGCGCTCGGTCACTGGTGTATGATCGATCGGGTGCTGGGCCGGGCGGCATTGAAAGAGCGGATCGAGTCCCTCGAAGGTGAGAAGGAATCTCTCGAGGCCCAACTGGAATCCGCGAAGGAATCACGGAAGACAGCCGTCAGAGAACGCCAGGAGGCCGAAAAACGGGTCAATCGCCTCGAGGATCGGATCGCCGAACTCGAGGATCGCGTCGAGCGGGCCGAGGCAGGCCACGAAGAAGTCACGTTCCGGAGCGAAGCAACCCTCCGGGGGGACGAACTGGCTGAAACACTCACGCGGCTCGAGTCAGTCCGGACCGAACCAGAAGGTGCGCTCACGGCGATGGTCGGAGACCGGCCACCGGAATCGGTGCGGTCCTTTCTGGGCGAGCGAGCCGCCCTGGTCTCCCGGGCTGCGCCGGCCCTCGTGGTGGCTGATGACGCAGGCCTGATCGGCGTCGCGCTTCGACCCCCGGCCCCGCCGGAGCCCTTCGTCGAATACGATTCGTCCTTCCGGATCGACCGGGAGTGGTTCCAGCCTCGCGGTCCACACACGCTTGCGCTCGTTCGCTCTGACCTCTTTGCGATGGGAACCTACGAAGGAACTGATCGGATCGCGTTCGAGGGCTTTGAAAGCGACGTCAAAGCCGACCATTCGAAAGGTGGCTTCTCTCAGGCGCGGTTCGAGCGCCGCCGGGACCAGCAGATCACGTCCCACCTCGACCGCGTCCGTGATGCACTGGACGGGGCAACGGAGCCACTCTACGTCGTCGGTGAGTCGACCCTGTTGCCGGAATTCGAGGCCGACGCGGCGGTCACCAGGCCGGTCGACGCGACGGGCAAACCACAGGAAGCATTGGGCGACGCCCGCGATCGGTTCTGGCAAACGAAACGGTACGTGCTCTAGGCCGGCCCCGCTCTCAATACACTTATGGGGGAAAGAGCTTGTATCACGGTCCATGAGCACGGTCACGGTAACCCTTCCTGACGGCTCCGAGCTCGCAGTCGACGCTGGAGCCACGGTCGAGGACGTCGCATACGAGATCGGTCCGGGTCTCGGGAGCGATACAGTCGCCGGGAGGGTCGACGGCGAGTTGGTGGCAAAGGAGACGTCGATCGACGCTGATTGCACGCTCGAGATCGTGACCGAGGACAGCGAGGACTACCTCGAGGTACTGCGACATACGGGTTCTCACGTCTTCGCACAGGCCCTGCAGCGGCTTTACCCGGAGGCGAAACTCGCGATCGGGCCGGCAACCGACGAGGGCTTTTACTACGACGTGGACGGGGTCGACCTCGATCAGGACGACCTCCGGGCCATCGAGGCCGAGATGGACGCGATCGTCGAAGCCGACTACGACGTCGAACGACGCGAACTGAGCCGCGAGGAAGCCCTCGAATTCTACGAGGACAACCCGTACAAACAGGAGATCCTCGAGACCGAAGCGGCGGGAGAGGGCCCGATTTCGTTCTATCGGCAGGACGACTGGCAGGACCTCTGCAAGGGCCCGCACGTCGAGTCGACCGGCGACGTCGGGGCAATTTCACTGCTCAACGTTTCCGCGGCCTATTGGCGCGGCGACGAGGAGCGAGAAACCCTCACGCGAGTCTATGGCACCGCTTTCCCCACCGAAGAAGCACTCGAGGACTACCTCGAGAAACGCGAGCAGGCTAAAGAGCGGGACCACCGCCGCCTCGGAACGGAACTCGAACTCTTCTCGATTCCGGACGTGACCGGGCCCGGTCTCCCCCTGTATCATCCGAACGGGAAGACGGTGCTCCGGGAACTCGAGGGCTTCGTGACGGACATGAACCTCGATGAGGGGTATGACTACGTCGAAACCCCGCATCTCTTCCGGACGGAACTCTGGAAGCAGTCCGGGCACTACGACAACTACGTCGATGACATGTTCCTCCTCGACGTGAACGACGAGGAGTACGGCCTCAAACCGATGAACTGTCCGGGCCACGCGATGATCTTCGACCAGACGACCTGGAGCTACCGGGACCTGCCCGAGCGCTACGCGGAGGACGGCAAGGTCTATCGCAAGGAACAACGCGGGGAACTGTCCGGGCTCTCCCGGGTCTGGGCCTTTACGATCGACGACGGCCACCTCTTCGTCCGGCCGGATCAGATCGAGGCGGAAGTCTCGACCATCGTGGACATGATCTTCGAGGTCCTGGAGACCTTCGACCTCGACGCGGAAGTCGCGCTTGCCACCCGTCCCGAGAAGTCTGTCGGCAGCGACGAGATCTGGGAGACCGCCGAGGACCAGCTGCGGGAGGTCCTGGAGGATCTGGGTCTCGAATACGAACTCGAGGAGGGTGACGGCGCCTTCTACGGCCCGAAAGTCGATTTCGCCTTCGAGGACGCCCTCGGCCGGACCTGGGACGGCCCGACCGTGCAACTGGACTTCAACATGCCCGAGCGCTTCGATCTCACCTACACCGGATCGGACAACGAGGACCACCGGCCGGTCATGATCCATCGGGCCCTGTACGGCAGCTACGAGCGCTTTTTCATGGTGCTCATCGAGCACTTCGACGGCAAGTTCCCGCTCTGGCTCGCCCCCGAGCAGGTTCGCATCCTCCCGGTATCCGACGACAACATGGCGTATGCCGAGTCGGTCGCCGACGAGTTGGCTGGGGCGGACTTCCGGGTCGAGATCGAAGACCGGGACTGGACGGTCGGCAAGAAGATCCAGCAGACCCACGAGGACCGCGTGCCGTACATGCTCATTCTCGGCGACAACGAGGAGGCGGCCGAAACGATATCGGTCCGGGACCGGGAGGAACGCGAGCAAAAGGAGGTCGACCTGGCGGCCTTCCGCGAGCACATCGAAACCGAGCGGGCCGAAAAGCGGGTCAAACCGGACTTCCTGGCCGACTGAGCCGCTACCCTGTTTCGGTCAGTTGCAGCAAAATGGCATGAATTAGCTGTGACTTGGTACTGGCCTACACGGTAGCTGACTTGGATCGCACACCTGTTTTCTCGGCCGAGACCAACTCGAACTGGGCCGATTCGAGCGCTGCGGTCGTTTCGTCTCCAGGTGCGTCGAGGACGGCATCGATAACGTCCTCGGTCTCCGTTGCCGCGTCCTGCATCACGTCACTGACGGTCCCGCCGAACGGTTTGGCCATGAGCCCGCTGTTCATACGGCCGATGTAGGTGTTGCCGTCAGCTTTCTCGTATATCGCCACCCGGCAGGGCATCAACGGCGTCACGATGAAATTCTCGCTGGACGCGAGAATTTCGGAGGCGTGACCAGGGTTACACAGCTCGTAAATCATGACCTTGTTCACGTCGTGGCCGTGTTTTTCCATGGTGGCCTGCATGTCGTGTTCGGTCACGATCGACCACTCCGCGGTATCGATTTCCTCCTCGAAGAGGGCCGTCGTGGTCTCGAAGTCGTGTGGACTCCGATCTTCTTGCATCATGAGCCCAGGCAGTGCGTAGAAACCGACCACGCCTGCGAGCAGGACGCCCACGAGGATACCGCCGACGCCGACGATCAGTAGCTTTCGATCCATCGAGTCGAGACATAGCGACTCCCGGTCATAACGGTTGGGGTCGTGTATGGTGGGGACAAGACCGAAAGGACGTTATCGTAATAATGGGAGTAGCGTAAGAACAAATGCGGCGACATAATCGTCATCTGTCGACAACCCGATCGAAAACAGACAGCGTTCGTTTGACACTCTTGAATTAGGTAGACAATACAATAGCAATGCCGTGATCCTTTGACCACCTGGTTCCCTCGCTCAAATAGCCAGTTGGGCCTACAGGTTTATTATGCGGGTCCGGGACCGAGCACGAATTGTGACACTTCAAACCCGAACCGTCGTGATTGGGCTTCTTATCGGAGTGCTCGTCGTCAGTGCTGGCTTTTCTGGACTCCTCGGTGATGGGGAAACGGCCAATGAATTGTTAGTCGTCAACCAAGATGGTACGGACCATACAGTCGTCGTTGAAATCCTCGAGGAGGGGAGTCTGGTTTACTCGGATGGACGCACGCTCGAAGCGGAATCACAGCTCGAACTGGCGCGTTTCAACCGGACCGGCGAATTCGAGATGCGAATAACCGTCGATGGGGAGTCGACCACCCGTAGTCATACGTTTAGCGAGGACGCGGAGCCGCCTGCGGTCACAAATATCGGCATCGATAATGAGGGACAGATAACCGTGGCGTAAGCCTCCAGGTGACGATACATGAGGGAAACACATCGGCTTCCCAGTATCAGGTGTGACAGACCGGGCCACCGCCACCAGCTATGAACCATTCCCACACGTCGCCTTCTCATGACGAACAGCACCTTTCAGATGGACGCTCGCTCAGGTATACACGCAGTGGCGCCCCAGATGGATACCCTGTTGTCTTGCATCATGGGACGCCTGGTTCCAGAAAGTTCGCTTCGTTGCTTTCGGCGGCCGCTGTGGAGGAAGGGGTTACATTGATCACGCCGGACCGTCCAGGGTATGGTCAGTCCTCACCACCGCCACAGCGCTGGTCCTGGCAGGAGTGGCGAGAAGATTTGACCGAACTGCTCCACGGAGAGTCGATCGAGGAAGCAGCGATATTGGGTTTTTCCGGTGGTGGCCCCTTCGCGATCGGAGCAGGACGCGCCGAATGGGCGAGTCGAATCGCGCTCGTGAGCAGTGTCATTCCACCGGCTCGCAATCCGCTCGCGAAACTGTCGAACATACCCCACGCTCTTCAATTGCTGTTTTGGATATCGGATACATTGGCGTCCGTTCGTGGCCCAAAGAGCGTCGTGAGACAGTATACGGACAAGCCCGTCTCGGAGGACGTTGCCCGACAGGTCGCCGCGGATTTCCACGAAGCGTTTCGTCAAAATACACGCGCCGTGGCTCGTGAAAATCAGCTATTCAACGATAGTGACCTTTCCCAACAGCAGCTAACGCTCCCGATCCGGGCTTGGCATGGAGTCGACGATACAAATACGCCCATCGAGCATGTGGAGACGTTTATCGAGGGGCATACTGGTGAACTGATCAGGACACGGAACGATCACTTGGGTACGTTACTTGATCGCAAGCAGGCGATACTGCATTGGTTGCAGGAACGGTAACACATGCACCGTGTAGTGAAACAAGGCACCATCGCATCTGGACCCAGACTGTGGAATGGTCAGTCTTGTGAACCCGGTTCACCCCCAATTTGGGGCACCCTCGTCAGCCGTTTCTCACAGAGAACCATCACTTGGCGGCTTTCACGATTTGGTTTCGGCACTTTCGGTGAGTAACGCGGTCTCGAAAGCTTTCGGTTCCACGTTGCATACGATCGACGTGACTGCGGTGGCGAATTTCTTGCGGTGATGCCCGTCCGGATCGATTTGATTCCGTGCGGTGACCAGATCAGCCTCCTCGAGTGCTTTCAGCCGACGGTATACCGTCGGACGTGAGCCATCACACACGGCCACGAGTTCCCGGGCCGTCTTGGGCTCGGCCTTCAGTGACACCAAAATGTTTCTCGTGAACCTATCACCTAACAGCTCGATCACTGACGCAGCGTCAGTTGAGGATTCCTGTGGCTGCTTCCATGAGAAGTGGTCCGAATCGCCAGACGGCAATTGGTTCGACATATTAGGTCTGCGGGGAGTTGAACCGTATTTCAGTGCCAGCGAGCTTCGCGTTCATTTGCCGTTTGGGTCGGGTGAGCATCTGTGAACTGGCGTGTTTCCCCGCTCAATCCGAAGTGATTCCTTCAACGGCGGCTCCCGTTGAATCATTCGAAACCAGCACAAGGGGCTGGGATGTCGCCGCGAACACGTCCATCGCTTTGCCACGCGTGGAATACCACGTGTCCACAGCGGTAACGAGTCCGGCAGTTTCCATTTTCTCAACGTGATAACTGACGTTCTGCAGGGACGTATCGATCTTCGTCGCGAGTTCCGAGATGGTCGTCGGTTCTTCGTGAAGGATTGCAAAGATTTTCCGGGCGGTATTCGAACTCAGGGCATCGAATATCGGATCAGATTCGTCCAAGGATACGTATTCCGGCGACGTTTGATAGTCTTCGACAGATCGGTTCGGGAGTAGTGTCGGCATGATTTCCTCTCACATGTTACAACTCAGCCCATCCCTAGCAATCTATTGGCTACTATCGTCGTGCCGCTCGGTCACTCGGGCTATACATATTGCCTGACTTTGGATACCGCCGACTATCGTCCTCCC
>CAZVCA010000004.1:32774-50015 GCA_964626045.1 uncultured Halobacteriales archaeon
CCTCCCACCCCCGTGGGCACTTTTTTGTCAATAGACCACTTTCGTAGGGTACAATGGCCGAATCCCTGTCTGTTCCTATTCGGGTTTATCTCAGCGAGCTGGGGAAATCAGCGTTCCAGGAGCCAGTCGGGGCACCTTCGTCACCTGTGGAATCACTCGAATTCCGTTTTGAAGGGGTGTCTGAGGACGCGGAGTCAACCAACGAGTCACCTGTTGCAGGGATACTTATTGATGGAGTCGGGAGACAAGACGACGGATTGGGCCTGCTTCGGGAACTCGACCGCGACCGATCATCGATCACAACCGTGTTGATCGTCGAAACGGTAGCGCATGATCTCCTCGCAAGGGCTTTTGACCGAGATGTTGATGAAATCGTTCCGGTCTCACTGGTTCGGAACAATTTCGAGCACTTTGTGGAGCGGGTTCGGGATACCGTCGAACCGTTTGACGCGCACACTGATTTCGAACAACCGGATGCCGGGCAATCACAGGTCCCCGAAACTGAATACAAACAACTCTTCGACAGCGTCTCGGACGGGTTGGTCGTCCATGATCCGGAGACTGGCGAAATGTTGGCTGTCAACGATCGGTATTGCGAGATAACTGGCTATTCGGAGTCCGAACTAGTTGGGGCAACTATTGATTTGATCGTTCCGGAGGATCCGGCGTATACGCGTGAACAAGCGCTCGCCCGAATCAATGCAGCCCGAGAGGAGGGGCCACAATTATTCGAATTTAAGTCCCAATCCAAAGACGGATCGACGTTTATCGGGGAAGTCCACCTGAATGAAATCGAAATCCGGGACCAGGCCCGCATTTTAGCGAGTGTTCGAGATATCACGGCCCGCAAAAACCGTGAGCGCGATTTCGAGCAAATATTTAACGAAGTCAACGACATCATTAGCGTTTACGACCCCGAAACAGGGGATCTGTCCCGGGTCAATGAAACGATGAGTGAGGTGACCGGATACGATCGGGACACTATCCTCGAGCACGGGATCGGGTTGATCAGCGCTCCGACGGGCTCATATTCGGCCGAAAAAGCCGCTCGAATCATCGAAAATGTTGCAGAAACCGGGGAAAGTCGGGAGTTGGAGTGGGGGTTAGAGACAGCGGACGATGAGTTTCGATTCGTCGATGTCCATGCAACGCCCGCCACGATTCGAGGAGAAAAACGCGTGCTGACCATCTCACGTGATATTACGGAACGAAAACGATCGAAACAACGACTGGAAGCCATTTTGGATCGAATCGACGATGCCATCTTCTTGACGAAAGCACACGAAATCACGAAACCATCCAAATCTCCCGAGTACGTAAGTGCAGGGTACGAATCCATCTGGGGGGAATCACTCGAATCGATACGGAAGCGGTACAATGCGGGGTTTTTCGGCACGCTTCATCCCGAGGACAAACCGGAGTATGAAGCGTTTGTGGAAGCGATTATTGACGATATCGAGACGGGATCGTCGAAACGGAAATATACCGAAACCTACCGGATACAGACACCTGAAAAACGGACGAAATGGGTCGAATCGGAGTTCTACCCAGTCGAATGGGATATCGGTCCAACACGGATCATCATTTCCAGTCGAGACGTGACGGATCGAAAGGAGCGTGAACGTCGATTAACCTCGTTCGAGAATGCGACAGAGGATTTGACGACGGCAGATTCGCCTGATGAGGCGGTGACCGCAGCCGGAACGGCAGCCGAGCAGACACTCGATCTGCCAGCTGTCGGGATCTTTCTGTACGATCAGGCCGACGGGAGTCTGCGATCCAAATACGCCTCGGAACCGCATCGACCGGAGGTAGCTTCGCTCCGTGTGAATTCAGGCGACGGATTGGCGTGGCAGTCGTTTAGTACCGGCTCCGTTCTCGGACCGGAAACTGCGGATTCGGCCGAGCCCATTTTTGGAGCGGACATCTCAGCAGTCGATCGGGACGAGCTTGCGGATTGGCGATTGATTCCGCTCACCAATCACGGCTGTCTCTTCCTCGCTTCTTTCGACGGGGCCATCGGGACCGACACACTTCAATCGGCGTACGTTTTGACGGCGACGCTGGAGGCGGCTCTCAACCATATTAAAGGGCAACAACGGCTTGCATCGACGGAAGCGAAACTTCGAAGCAAGCAGGACCGAGTCAAACGATTGGATCGCATCGTGAAGTTGACCCGCCAGGTCGAATCAGCGATCACGAAAGCCTCCGGATCGAAGGAAATCGAACGGGACGTCTGTGAGCGGCTCGTCGAGACCGGCCCGTATGAACTCGCCTGGATCGGCAACGTCGAATCTGGGACCGATCGGTTTATGCCCCGAACCGTTGTCGGGGAATCGAAACACTTCGTCAAGACAAATAGCCACGATGCGGTGACTAGATCCGCATCGGTTCACCCTTCGATTCGGTCCTGGAAACAAGAAACAGTCTCGGTGACAAATAACCTGGTCGATGTGGAACCCACGACTGAGTGGCAAACGAATCTGTTGGAGCAGGGCTACCAATCGATCTGTGCGATCCCGCTCGCCTACAATACCATTACGTATGGCGTACTGACCGTCGGTTCGAAGGTACCGAACTCCTTCGATGATCGAACACGCGAGGTCCTTGGGCAGTTGGGCCACTCGATCGGTCACGCGCTTGCGAGTATTGATCGCCGACAAGCACTCGAAACAGACGAAACAGTGGAAGTGGAATTCGGCGCCCCAGCGCCTTCCCTGCGCATATCCCAGGTCGCCCGAGCAACGGACGCCCCCATCCGCCACACTCGAACTGTCAGTCGCGAGGATGGGACGGTTCGGTTGTACCTCGCCTTCGAGGACGCGTGTGAGGATCCAGTCGAGGCGGTTGAATCGGTCTATGCTGGCACCGCTACGGTCATTCGGGACGACGGTCAGTCGGACGTAGTCGAGGTCGAGACCGAGACGTGGTTCGGATCGTTCATCGCGGATTACGGGGGCGTGTTGGTAACCGCTGAAGCGACACCTGAGGCCACCACGATTGTGGTTGAACTCCCAACGCAGACTGACGTTCGTGCGTTCACAAACCATCTGCAGGAGGCGGCTCCGGCACTCGAATTGCAGGCCAAGCGCCAGCAAACCCAGGCCGAGTCCGGAACGGTCCGCAGTGACATCCACGAACACCTCACCGAGAGACAAGGAGAAGTCCTCCGAACGGCCGTCAGGGAAGGGTACTTTGAATGGCCTCGGGAAAGCGACGGCAACGAAGTTGCCGAAACCCTGGATATAACCCAACCGACCCTGAACAAGCATCTTCGATTGGCAGAAAAGAAGACCTTTGAAACGCTGTTTTCGACTTAGGGACCGAAGGACGATTCCTCCTGCAACTCGGTCAATTCCGTGGCACAAAACGAGCCGAGACAGACCGAACGAAACGCCGATATCGTCTCGAACGGCTCGGTATCCCGCACTGGGTATGCGTGCTTTCCGCTGGCTGTGATCGCTCGATTCCGAAGCGTGGTCAGGCGATTTCGCCGCCGTCTCGCGAACCGATTCCCAATTGTCGCTGTCGAGTCACGTGCGTGCGTGATTTCGTCGGCTAACACCCACGCATCTTCGATACCACTCTCGATGTGGAACCCACTCGCCGGCGGCAACCCAACCGCCGCTGGCGAGAGAAACACCTGTCGTCCTTCGGCCCACTGGCTAGCATCCTCCTTGGTTCCGAGTGCTACTGCTCGATCGACAGCGATCTCCCGGCTCCGAGGAGTCCGTTGGGACTGACTGATCGGTTTTGCCCCGGTCTGTCGCCGCCACCGGGGAACGACCGTCTCGAGTGAAATGCTGTCGTTCGGACTGGTCAGTCGGAGGATGGCCGATTCACGGTTCCCCGGCGAGGGGAGTTGCTGCACGAAGACGTCTTCTATCCACCCCTCGATTATCGTTGCCCGCCGGTCGTGATCGATTGGCGTTGATAGTTCTATTTGACGAAGGGACGGATTTCTCACCCCAGGGTCTGTGTCGAAGGACGGATCAAGTAATCCCTTGGTTCCGGCGTTCACGACGAGGTCAAAGGCTTCCGCGACGCCATCCTCGAACTGCACGTTCACCGAATCATCTCGGGCGCTGAGAGACGCGATATCCTTCTCCCGAGTCAGGTTGCCACCGAACTGCTTGTGGAGAGTATCCCGTAGTTCGGCCGTTGAAAACACGGTCGGATTGGGGTATTCGGTCTCTGTATCGACATTTGTGAGTTGATCGCCTGTGGCCTTGGGAAGGACAAAAAGGTCCACAACGTCCATCATTTCGGCCAGCTGCTGTCGATCGATTCCAACCCGCTGAAGCAGCCGGACACCCGCATGCCAGAGAGTCGTCAGTTTTGACGGTGAGCGATCGGTGCCCGTTCGCAGCACGAGCGGATCGAACCCCCGTTGCTGGAGCAGAGTTGCGAGAGTGAGACCAGCAATCGTGTCGCCGACAATCAAAATCTGCAGCTCCCGTTCAGAATCGAACAGTTCCTGACCCCCGTCGGCCTGATTCATACGGGTATGTACGCCATCACGATTGGTTAGAACATAGTCAGCATCTCAGTCCGTGAGACACATGCCTTTGCTTCAGCACCTGCGTAATCCGATTCATTCGTGCGATCGGTTTTTGACCTTATTTGGCGTAAATCGGCATTTGAGCGTAGCGAAACCCTATTTCAACGTGCTTCGAAAGATTTCATATGAGACGAACGGAGCCGTCCGCAACGACTGTCGCCAAGCCAGAAGCATCGGACACGTCACTGACAGACGCCGCGGAGGAACGGGATGCCGGCAAACTAGTCCTGCGAAGTTACGATCATCAACGGTCCTATGATATCGACGTGACGATTTCGGACCAGACGGGAACACAGGTGTTTCACGACCGCTTTGTGCTATTTCCGGGAGAAACCGAATCGGTTTCGGACCCGATCCCTTCAGGTACCGTCTCGATTACTGTCACCTCCACGGCCGCACAAAAGCGAACCCTCGAAACACGGCTGGATGATTCCCCGGAGCGGACGGCGGTGGTTGAAGTCGGCAATGCCATTTTAAGCCTCACTGCTGGCCTCTGAAGGCTTGTCGTCTTTTGCGCCGACTGCTGAGGTTGTGTGCGTGGTCCCAAACGGCCATCCGAGCCGGTATTTTGTTTCGTCGAATCTTTCGTTGGTTCAGAGGCAGAGACGTTTTTCCCCGCACGTGGCGATCCGGTGCTGACGCTTCGATTCGGGCCGTCGTTTCCCCTCATCACTGTTTCGCCCTCGTGGTAGATGGTTTGCTGCTATGGGTCTTCACCCGCGGGAATCCCCGTCGGTCCGATAGAGCGAGCGACACCTGAACAAGCCCCTCGTTCTATCGCTTTTCAATTGGAACGGAGCGGACGGAAACGGATTTTCACTCGGTAGAACGATGGGCCTCCAAATCGCGTTGGAGGGGTCCGGAGGTCACTCCGCTACTGCCTCGAGGGTTCGAACAATCTTCGTGTACAGGCCCGGTGAACAATACCAGCCGGCGTCGATCATCGCATCGATGACGGATCGAGCGTCCTCGACACCAATCCCTCCCTCTTTCGCGAGTTTCAACACGAGGTACGCCGTTCCTCGTGTCGAAATGTTTTCGCTTGCGGCGACGTCCCGGCCGTAGGTCTCGTCCATGATGGCCATGCCGTCCTGGGCGTCTGCGAGGGCGAGCACGGCGGCGTCAGCGTGGCTCAGTTTCTCGTTCGTCCGTAATCGTGAGCGGAGTGGTGTGTGCTCGACCGAGACGACAACCAAAACCGCAGGCCGCGCTTACGTCGACTCTTCTTCCCGCAACTCCTCAAGTTCGGCCTCGACCGCAGATTCGTCGACCTGCTCTTCGATTTCGGCGGCGACATCCGCGGATTCGCCGGTCGGCTCCGATTCTGTGGCGGGTTCGCTTTCCGTTCTCTCGCCCTCGGTCTCACGCAGCGTTTCCAGCTCTGCCTCGATCTCTTGCTCCGTTCGACCTGCTTCGAGTTCGCGGTCGATCTGGTCCTGGTCGGAGATGGCGCTGTCGAGCACGCCCCGATCCTCGAGTTCGTCCAAGGCCGAGGCCCTGGCCTCCATTTCTTCGGTTTTCTCGGTCGCCTGGTCGATGGCCCGGTTGACGTCTTCCATTTCGTCCCCCACGCCCGTAACCGCCTCCGAGACCCGCGTCTGGGCTTCGGCGGCCTCGTACCGGGCCTTGACGGTCTCCTTTTTGGTCTTGAATTCCTCGATCTGGCGCTTGAGATCGCCCTTTTTCTCCTCGAGGGAGTGCTGGGTCGATTCGAGCTCCTGAATCTGCCCCGCGAGGTCCTCGACCTGTGACTGTTTTGCCTGCTTCTTTTCGAGCGCGCGCTTGGCCAGGTCTTCCCGGTCCTGGGCCATGGCCTCGCGTGCCTGTTCGTTGTGCTTCTCGATGTTTTCCTTCAGGCGATCCCGCTGGACTTCCAGCCGTTTTTTCTGGGCGGTGATGTCGGCGATGCCCTTCTCGACGTCGGTGAGTTCGTCCCGCATCTGCTGGTAGGAGTAATCCAGGGTTTCCTTGGGGTCCTCGGCCCGGCCGATGAGCGCGTTGAGCTTCGATCGGACGAGGAATGACAGGCGTGAGAGCAGTCCCATGGGGGCCGATAATGGCTCCACCATTAAAACCCCTCCCTCGGGTCCGAAATGGTTTTGCCCGCCGCTCCCGCACGGTCAGTATGCCGACAGAGACCGGATACGACCCCTCGTTGGGGAACAAGTTTATTTTCGTTACTGGCGGGGTGATGTCGGGCCTCGGGAAAGGGATCACGGCGGCGAGTTTGGGCCGGCTCCTCGAGAACGCCGGCTTCGACGTCACCGCGGTCAAGATCGATCCCTACCTCAACGTCGACGCGGGCACGATGAACCCCTACCAGCACGGGGAGGTCTACGTGCTCAAAGACGGCGGCGAGGTCGACCTCGACCTGGGGAACTACGAGCGCTTTTTGGACATCGACATGACCTTCGATCACAACATCACCTCGGGGAAGGTCTATCAACACGTCGTCGAGCGCGAGCGGGCGGGTGACTATCTCGGGAAAACCGTCCAGATCATTCCCCATCTCACCGACGACATCAAACGGCGCATTCGCGAGGCCGCCGAGGGCCACGACGTCTGTCTCGTCGAGGTCGGGGGCACGGTGGGGGACATCGAAGGCATGCCGTTTCTCGAGGCGCTCAGGCAGTTCGTCGACGAGGAGCCAGACGAGAACGCCCTGCTCACCCACGTCACGCTCGTCCCCTACGCCCCGAACGGCGAGCAGAAGACCAAACCGACCCAGCACAGCGTGAAGGAACTCCGCTCGATCGGGCTCCGACCGGACATCATCGTCGGGCGGAGCGACGACCCGCTGGAGGAGTCGGTTCGGGAGAAAATCGCGCTCTTTGGGGACGTCCCGACCCGTGCGGTGTTCTCGAACTACGACGTCCCGGACGTCTACGAGGTGCCACTCCTCCTCGACGAGGAGGGGATGGACGAGTACGTGATGGACAAACTGGACCTCGCCGACCGGGCGATTCCACGGGCCCACCGAAGCACCGAGTGGCGCGATCTCGTGACCCAGGAAACTGACACCGAACTCGACATCGCCCTCGTGGGGAAGTACGACCTCCGGGACGCGTACATGTCGGTTCGTGAAGCCCTGAAACACGCCGGGCTCGATCAGGGCGTGGACGTCACCGTCCAGTGGGTCGAAGCCGATCGAATGGACGACGGTGACGAAAATCGACTCGCGTCGGCCGACGGCATCGTCGTTCCGGGTGGGTTCGGGAGCCGGGGCGTCGAGGGGAAAATGAATGCGATCACGTACGCCAGGGAGGAGGGGGTCCCCTATCTCGGGCTGTGCTTTGGCTTCCAGCTCGCAGTCATCGAATACGCCCGGAACGTGCTCGGGCTCGAGGACGCCCACTCGACGGAGATCGATTCGTCCACGCCACATCCGGTCATCGACCTCTTGCCGGATCAGTACGACCTCGAGGACCTCGGCGGCACGATGCGGCTCGGGGCCCACGAGACCCAGATCGAATCCGGGACCCTCGCCCACGAGATCTACGGCGCCGAGTCGTGTACCGAGCGACACCGCCACCGGTACGAGGTCAATCCGGAATACATCGACCGGCTGACCGAGGGCGACCTGCGTTTCTCGGGCGAGGCCGGCAACCGCATGGAGATCGTCGAACTCGCGGATCACCCGTTCTTCCTCGGGACCCAGTTCCATCCGGAGTTCCGCTCCCGACCGACGCGGGCCAGCCCACCCTTCGTCGGCTTCCTGGAAGCGATTCTGGAAACCGAACCGGCGGCCGAGGAGGTGGCCTGAAATGGTCGACGTCGATTCGTTCATCGATGAGCAGATCGCGGAAATCGAGGCCGAACTCGGCGAGAAGACGGCCATCATCGCGCTCTCCGGGGGCGTCGACTCCTCGACGGCGGCGGCGCTTGCCTACGAGGCCGTCGGCGATCAGCTCGTCCCAGTCTACGTCGACACCGGCCTCATGCGAAAGGGCGAGACGGCGGGGATCCGGGAGACCTTCGCCCACATGGATTCGCTTCGGATCGTCGAGGCCCAGGATCGGTTCCTCGACGCATTGGAGGGGGTCACCGACCCGGAGGAGAAACGCCACGCTATCGGCGAGCAGTTCATTCGCGAATTCGAGACCGTGGCCCGGGAGGTCGACGCTTCGATGCTCGTCCAGGGGACCATTTACCCGGACCGGATCGAGAGCGAAGGAACGATCAAGTCCCACCACAACGTCGGTGGCCTGCCCGAGGTCGTGGATTTCGAGGGTATCGTCGAACCGATGCGGGACCTCTACAAGGACGAGGTCCGCGAGGTCGCCCGCGAACTGGGGCTCGAGGCGGTCGTTTCCGAGCGGATGCCCTTCCCCGGCCCTGGACTGGCCGTTCGGGTGCTGGGTGAGGTGACCGAGGAGAAACTCACCGTCGCCCGCGAGGCGACGGCCGTCGTCGAGGACGAACTCGAGTCCTACGAGCCATGGCAGGCCTTCGCGGCAGTGCTCGGGAAGGCCACGGGCGTGAAAGGCGACAATCGTGTTCACGGCTGGATCGTTGCCGTCCGGTCGGTCGAGAGCCGCGACGGCATGACCGCCAGGGCACAGCCCCTTGACTGGGACGTCCTCCAGCGGATCCAGAGCCGGATCACGGGCCAACTCGATTCGGTCTCGCGGGTCGTCTACGACGTCACGCACAAACCCCCGGCAACGATCGAATACGAGTAATCATGACCCACGCACTCATTATCGGCCCGGACCGCGGTCTCGAAGCGGCCCTCAAAGCGGCTGGTGTCGAGACAACGCAGGTCTCGACCCCGACGACCGAAGACGCGCTCGAGGGGGCGGGGCTGGCGGAGGCCCGCTTGCTTTTCGTCACTGACCCAGAGGAGGCGACGGCGATCCCGGTCGCGAAAGGACACCATCCCCCGGTTCGGATCGTCTGGTATGCCCCCGACGCCGTCCCGGACTTCGTCACCCGGCAGTTGGATCTGGGGGTCGATCCGTCGCTGATCGATCCGGACGTCCTCGTCGAAGAACAGCTCCAGGCCCTCGAGGGTTAAGGTTCCGCGTCCAGTCCGTCGCCCGGATACACGCGGAAGGTCCGGCCCTGTTTTTCCTTGTAAATCAGCCCACGCTGTTCCAGTGCCGAGAGGGTCTGGCTCACCTTGCTCTTGGAGAACGAGGAGCGATCCCTGACCTCGATCTGGGTGACCCCCGGCGAATCGAGGACCGGTTCCAGGACTCGTCGCTCGTCCTCGGGGAGATACTGGAGCAGTTCACGCTCCGGTGTGTCGGCCGTGGGTTCGTCGCCGGTTGCTTCTGCCGAATTGGTTGGCTCCGGTTCTGGGTCCGCCCTCGCTTGGCCCTCGTTTGCTCCATTGGGGGCCGTCATCTCCTCGCGGACGAGGAGGTACCCGCCGGCAACCACCACTGCGATGAGCAGTGCTCCGAGCACGTACACGATCGGATCGGTGCCATAGCTCATCCCGCCGTCCATCATCGAATCCATCATGGCCCCGTTCATGGTCGTCGTGGGTCGCTGGGTTGCCTGGAAACTCCACAGGACACCCACCAGCAGTACGGCGACGGCCACGGCCGCGACGACGACGTCGGCACGTCGCCGCCTCATCGCGGAGTCCTCCACGCTGATTGGCCGCGTCCAAGTAACGAGTGCTTCATTGCCCTATTTACGAAACGCACTGGTTTACGTCTCGCTCTTTGGCGACTGACCGCTGCCGGATCCGGAGCGCCAATGAAGGTGGCCGCCGAAGTATCGGCTATGACCGAACACGCCACGCTTCCCTCGTCCACGCGACCCGGTCGGATCGCCCTCGCGGTCGAAGATCTGTATAGTGCTACTTCCTTCTACGAGGATGTCGTCGGCCTCGACCTCTTCGAATACGACGAAGACAGTGGCACTCTCGGGGTGGACGGAACGCCACTCGTGGAACTTATCGACGGGAGCGACCGGTCGCCTCGCACCGACGCCCAGGCTGGGCTCTATCACGTGGCATTCGCGTTTCCGGACGAAGCGGCGCTGGGGTCGGCCCTTCACCGGATCGAGACCTTTTACGATCTCGATGGCGCGACCGACCATGGGGTGAGCAAATCCCTGTATCTGACCGACCCGGCGGGCAACGGGGTCGAACTGTACGTTCCCGCACCGCCCGAGGCGTGGCCGGAAAACGATGCCGGCGAGGCGATCATGGAGACCCAACCCCTGGATCTCGACCGGCTTCGAGCAGCCGGCGAGGCCGCGGTTGACGCGCCGGCGACCACGCGAATCGGCCACTTCCACCTCGAGGTGACCGACCTCGATAGGGCGAGGACTTTCTACGAATCCACGCTCGGGCTCCCGCTCTCGCGTGAAATCGGTGACATGGCCCGGTTTTTCGCGACCAACATGGCCCACCACGATCTGGGGCTGACGAACTACAAGGAGCACACCGAACCGGCGACCGGGCGGGGGGTCGACTGGATCGAGTTCCTGACCTCGCCCGAGGCGATCGAGACCGCGAAAGCACGATTCGACGGGGCTGCAGTAAAGACACGGTCGGACGGGATCACGGTGACCGATCCTGACGGGATCGGCGTTCGGCTCACCGCCCGGGACCAGGCCTAATCCGTCCGGCGGGCCAGCCCGGCGAGGTGGCCGATCTCGGGGAGGATAATCGATTCCATCGCGAGGGTCACTGCATCGCGGCTCCCGGGGACCACGAAGACGAGGACGCCGTCGGCGACCCCAGCCGTCGCTCGCGTCGCGATCGCCTTCGTGCCGATGTCTTCGACTGAACGCTGCCTGAACAGTTCACCGAAGCCCGGCAATCGTTTGTCGAAAAGCGGCTCGATCGCCTCGATCGTGACGTCGTCGGGGGTCACACCGGTCCCGCCGGTCGCGACGACGACGTCGACGTCCCGCCGGTCGATCAGTTGGTTGGCGGTCGCGCTGATGCGGTCCCGGTCGTCCCCGATTACCTCCCGCGTGACCACCCGGTGTCCGTCACGTTCAAAGGCGTCCCTGATGGCGTCGCCGCTGGGGTCGTTGTCCAGCGAACGGGACGAGGAGACGGTGATGACCGCTGCACCGACCGATTCGAGGTCGTGTGCGTGATGGTCGTGGCCGGTCTCCGGTTCCGGTTCCTCGGAACTCGGCTCGTTCTCAGGTTCCTCGTCCGACGAATCGGGCTCGTCGCGTGGTGTGTCTCGGTGCTGAAAATCGACCATACCGTGGCTTTGCCGCCCCGCCCCTAAGTGCTATCGCCGGGGACGGCGTGATCGGTTCGGTCCCGACGATGGGGGCGAGGGGGATTGCCGGGACCGACTCGCAGACAGTCACCGCGAGGTGCGTTCAGCCCAGGTCCCGACGCATCGCGATGTCGAACCAGGGACACGTGCGGAGTTGTCGATAGTTCCGCGGGTTCTCCCAGAGGTCCTCGTAATCGACCCACAGCGTCCCACCGACTTCCGCCGGATCCGGGTCGAGGTCGGGGTCGGTGACGGTCGCTTCGAGGACGGCACAGACCTCCCATTCCAGCCCCTCGTCGAGGTAAAAGCGCTTGTACTCGAACCGGTCCGTGATCCGGAGATCATCGTATTGATCCGGTGTCAGGCCGAGTTCCTCCTCCAGTCGCTCCTTGGTGGCTTCCATTTGGGTCTGGCCCTCGACGGGATGGGAGGCGACGGTCCCGTCCCAGTGGGTATCCCAGAGTCGTTTGTCACGGGCCCGTTGTGCCAGAAGGACCCGGCCTTCCTCGTCGAAGAGCATGCAGGTAAAGGCCCGGTGGCGAATGCCGTCGCCCGTGTGGGCGTCCAGTCGGTCCACAGTCCCCTGTGGATTGTCATCAGCGTCGACGGCGATCACCGCCTCGCCGCCTGACCGTTCGCCGCCGTTGTCCTCATCGGGCTGACTCATGGGCCAGCAAACGGCGAGGACCGTTTTGTACCCTCCGGTCTTTCACCCGCGTGTCTCATCGAGGATCAGGCGTGTCTTCGTCGACCGCACTTCCGATTGCTCGCGGGTCCGGGTAATGAGTTCGTTGACCCGTTTGGTGTCCATCGCGTCGACCACGAGAACCATGTCCTCTTCGCCGGAGACCTGCCAGACGAAGTCGACCTCCGTCCATTCGGCCATCCGCGTGGCGAGTTCGGCCGTGTCGACGTCCACAGCGACCGAGACCTCGACCATCGATTTGACGTTGCCGGTGCGGGTCGCGATCGTGAACCGCTCGATCGTACCGTCCTCGAGGAGCTGATCGACGCGGTTCCGCACTGTCCCCTCCGACACCCCGAGATCCTCGGCGATCTCGGTGTAGGGGGTGCGTGAATCCTCTCGGAGGGCGGCGAGGATCTCGCGATCGAGGTCGTCCATGTCCCTGCCTGTCTCGCCCTCACGAAAACTGTTTCGAAATTCGTAACTCAACTACGAAAGCAAGCCTTATATTTCACGCAGCGTTTGAACATCGTAATGTCGGACGCCTATATTGCCCTCGAGACCGGCGAACTCCTCGAGGGTCGCGCCAGGTCGCCCGGGGAGGCCCACGGCGAACTCGTCTTTACGACGCCGTATACGGGCTACGAGGAGAGCCTGACCGACCCATCCTACGAAGCGCAAGTGTTGACCTTCGCGTACCCCCTCATCGGGAACTACGGCGTCCGAACCGAACGGTTCGAATCCGACCGCGTCCATCCGAGCGGGGTCGTCGCCAGGGAGCTCACGGATGACGTTGCGGAATGGCTCACGGAGGAAGGGATTCCGGCGGTCGACGCCGTGGACACCCGGGATCTGGTGCTTGACATTCGTGACGGCGGCGCGATGAAATGCGGGATCTCCGCCGGTCCGGACGCCTCCGCCGAGAAGGCCCGCGAACAGCTCGACGTCTGTCCCCACATGAGCGAAATCGAGGACATCGGGGACATGGTGAGCGTCGACGAACGGGAAATATACGGGGCAGACGGCGATGGACCGACGACCGCCCTGATTCACTGTGGGACCAAGGGGAGCATCATCGATTCGCTCGTGGAACGCGATTCGACGGTTCACGTCTTCCCACACGACGCCTCGCCGGCTGACGTCGAGGCGATCGACCCCGATCTGGTTTTCATCTCCAACGGCCCCGGCGACCCGGCGAACTACGAAGCCACCGAGGCCCTCGTCGAGCACTTCCTCGGCGAGGTGCCGATCGCGGGCATCTGTCTCGGCATGCAGATCGTCGCGAACGCGGTCGACGGCGAGACGACGAAGATGGAGTTCGGGCACCGGGGTGTGAACCAGCCCGTACTCGACGAGGAAAGCGGCCGTGTCGTGATGACGACCCAGAACCACGGCTACATGGTCGCGGACGCGGGGCTCCTCGACGTGACCCAGACCAACGTCAACGACGACACGCCGGAGGGCGCGGAGTCGGCCGATCTCGACGTGATCACGCGGCAGTACCATCCGGAGGCCCACCCGGGCCCCCACGACACGCTCGACTTCTTCGATGACGTGCTGGCGATGGCGACAGCTGGCGCCCATCCCGCGGCGACCCGCTGAGCGGCCGTGTTTTCGGGACGGGAAAACCCGTTGGGCTTTAATCGGTCGCGACGAATCCTCGGGCATGGCAAGCGATTACGTGGAGCAGCTCCGAGCACAGCGCGAACAGAAGGAGGAGTACTTCGCGGAAAGCCCCCGGTCTCCGATTCCTCGGGGGGCACAGGCGGACTTTCCCGGGTTGGACTACTTCGACGTGGACCCGTCCATGCGTTTCGAACTCGAGCTACGGGAATACGATGACCCGGATACCCTGACCGTCGAAACCACGGCCGGCAACCGGCAGGAATACCTCCAGTGGGGCGAGTTCCGCTTCGAAATCGACGGCGAGGCGGTCACGATTCAGGCGTACAAAGGCGACGCAAGCGAGGATCGGCTTTGGGTTCCGTTCCGTGATGAGACCAACAGCGAGGAGACCTACGGTGCCGGACGATATCTGGACCTCGAACGAGAGCGGCATTTCGAGGACGGCACCTGGATTCTCGATTTCAACGAGGCGTACAATCCGACCTGCGCGTACAACGAGGGCTACGAGTGTCCGCTGATCCCGACCGAAAACTGGCTCGACGTCCGTATCGAAGCCGGCGAGAAGGCCTACCCCGGGGAACCGCATAGCCCGTCCCACCAGCACTGAGTCCGGCTCTTACACTGACTACTTCAGCCGCGCTACTCGCCGGATCCCCATTTTGCCGTCCGTTTCGGCCTGTCGGCGATCGATTCCACGTCGAGCGGTTCCTCCTGCGCGTCGAGGGCAGCGAGGGTGGCCCGGGCCGATGGATAGGTCGAGAAGTAGGTGACTTCCTGTTCGACCGCGACCTGGAGCGGCTCACGATTCCGCGAGATGATGAGGTCGATCTCTCCCTCCTTGATCGCCGTCTCGAAGTCCGCCTCGTCCTCGAAATCGGCGATAGCGAAGTGGCGGGCGAACCCTTCGATGAGCTCCCGGCCCGCCGCCGACTCGGGATCGGGGAACTCCTCGTGGCTCAGATCGACCAGGGCGGTCCCCTCGGTCGGGATCGGTTTGTCGATCGCCATCTGGGACTTCTGGTAGGCCTTCCCGAAGCTGTCCGCGGTGCCCATCACCTCGCCCGTGGATTTCATCTCGGGGCCGAGGGTCGGATCGGAGCCGGGTAGCCGGTCGAAGGGGAGCACGACCTCCTTGATCGAGATCTGTTCGGGGATCTGCTCCTCGACGTCGAGTTCGTCGAGACTCGTACCGGCCATCACTTTCGCCGCGAGCTTGGCGATCGGCACGCCGGTTGCCTTCGAGATGAAGGGGACCGTCCGCGAGGAACGCGGGTTGGCCTCGAGGACGTAGACGGTGCCGTCCTGGATCGCGAGCTGGACGTTGAGCAGGCCGACGGTTTCGAGGGCGGTGGCGATGTCCTCGACGACCTCCCGAACCCGGCCCATCGTCTCGGCCTCGAGGTTTTGGGGTGGGATCATCACCGCCGAGTCACCGGAGTGCACGCCGGCGCTTTCGATGTGTTCCATCACGCCGCCGATGAGGATGTCCTCGCCGTCCGCGACGGCGTCGACGTCGAGTTCGATCGCGCCTTCGAGGTAGTCATCGACCAGAATCGGCTTTTCCGGGGACACCCGGACGGCCTCTTCGATGTATCCCTTAAGCTCCGCGTCGTCGTAGACGACCTCCATCGCCCGCCCGCCGAGGACGTAACTCGGCCGGACGAGGACAGGGTAGCCGATCTCGTGGGCCAACTCGAGCGCTTCGGCCTCGTTTGTCGCCGTGCCGCCGGACGGTTGGGCGATTCCCATCTCGTCCATCAGGGCGTTGAAGCGGTCCCGGTCCTCGGCGAGGTCCATCGCCTCGACACTGGTGCCCATGAGCTCACAGTCGAGGCCGCGGCGCTCGATCTCGGCCGCGAGGGGGTCGCCGATGTTGACGGAGGTCTGGCCGCCGAACTGGACCATTACGCCGTCCGCGTTGGTCGACTCGATCACGTCCGCGACCTCTTCGGCCGTGATCGGCTCGAAGAAGAGGCCGTCCGAGGTGTCATAATCCGTCGAGACGGTCTCGGGGTTGTTGTTGACGATGTGGGTCTCGATGCCCGCCTCCCGGAGCGCCCGGACGGCATGGACAGTCACGTAGTCGAACTCCACGCCCTGCCCGATCCGGATCGGGCCGGCGCCGACGATCACGACGCTCTCGACGTCGGATGCGGTCTGGACCTCTTCGTGGGTCCGCTCGGCCGGCGAGCGGGCTGAATAGTAGTACGGCGTCGAGGCGGCGAACTCCCCGGCACAGGTATCGACCTGCTTGAACGTCCGCGGTTGGCCCGCCGATTCCGTGGTCTCGACGCTGACGGCTGGATCCGGCTCGGTTCCGGGCAGGTCGACCTCGGTCGGGCCGAGTCCGCCGCCCGTGGCTTCCATATCGACTGTCCCGGACGTCGCCATCTGGGCCGCCTCGGCGTTCGTGTAGCCGATTTCGAGGGCCGGGTCGAAGGTCCCCTCGGCTGCGGTTTCGGCCGCCGCGGCGACGTTCCCGAAGCGCTCGATGTACCATTCTTTGATGCCGGTTGCCTCGACGATCTCCTCGGTCGAGAACCCGCGGTCGAAGGCTTCGAAGATCGCGTATGGCCGATCCGGCGTGGGCCGCTGCAAGTGATTGTCGACGAGTTGCTCGTCCGAAACGCTCGGCCAGTCCACGGCTGGGACATACTCCGTGGAGCGAAGCGCTTTGAGCAGGGACTCCTCGAACGTCCGGCCGATCGCCATCGCCTCGCCGGTGGATTTCATCGCGGTCGAGAGGGTGAAATCCACCTCGGGGAACTTGTCCTTTGGCCACCGGGGGATTTTCGTCACGACGTAGTCGATCGCCGGTTCGAACGCGGCGGTCGTCTCGCCGGTGATCTCGTTTTCGATCTCGTGGAGCTTTTTGCCGAGCGCGACCTTCGCGGTGACTCTGGCGATCGGGTAGCCGGTCGCCTTCGAGGCCAGCGCGGAGGACCGCGAGACGCGGGGATTGACTTCGACGACCCGGTATTCGCCGCCCGGGGTCCCGTCGTCGCGCCACGCGAACTGGATGTTACAGCCACCCTGAATGCCCAGCTCTCGGATCACTTCGAGGGCCGCATCACGCATCTCCTGGTGGCCCTCGTCGGGGATGACCTGGCTCGGGGTCACGACCATGGACTCGCCGGTGTGGATCCCCATCGGATCCAGGTTCTCCA
>CAZVCA010000005.1:0-15232 GCA_964626045.1 uncultured Halobacteriales archaeon
TTTTCGGGCAGGCCGACGATGGCCTCCACGAGGTCGTTTTCGAGCATCGGCTCCCGGTAGCGGGACTCGTGCTTGCGGAACAGGACGCCGTGGGGGATGACGATGGCTGCTTTGCCGCCCGTGTCGTCGAGGTGCGGGCGCTTGAGCTGGTTCGCCATGTGCATGATGAAGGCGTAATCGCCCCGGTCCGCGCGGGGGAGTTTGTCGGCCCAGTCGAAGCGGTTCCAGGGATCGTCCTGCAGGTCGTCTTTCGGCCAGTCCGCCGAGAACGGGAAATTGGCGAGGACGTAATCGAAGCGCTCCAGTTCGTCGCCCATCGTGAACTGCGGGGCCGCGAGGGAGTCCTCGCGGGCGATCTCGCCGTTGAGCGCGTGGATCGAGAGGTTCATCCGCGCGATGGCCGCGATGTCCGGGTTGATCTCCTGACCGGTGAACCGGAGCTTCGTGGGGTCGCCGTCCTGGGCCTCGCGATAGTAGCGAGCGGCCTCGATCAGCATGCCACCGGAACCGACGGTGGGGTCGTGGAACTCGTCGCCGTCCGCGAAGTCGTCCACGAGTTTGACCGCGAGTTCGACGATATGCGGCGGGGTGAAAAACTGGCCGCCGGACTTGCCCTCCGCCTCCGCGAAGTCCCGGACGAGGTCCATGTACGCCTCGCCGAGCATGTCCGGCGGGACACTCTCCCGATCCAGGTCGTACTTGCTCAGGTGCTCGACGAGGCGGCTCAGGCGGTGGTCGTCCAGCCCGTCGGCATCGACGTAGTCGGCCTGAAAAACGCCTTCGAGTTCCGGGTTCGCTTCCGTGAGCGCGTCGAAGGCGTCGTTGAGCTCTTTGCCCACGTTGTCGCTCACCGCCCGGAGGTCGTCCCACGAATATCCATCAGGGACGACTGGGATGTCATAGAGGGTGTCCCGGCGGGCGAACTCCTCGCCGTACTCCTCCACGTTTTCCGCGTACTGCTTCTCGAATTCGTCGGAGATCGTCTTGTAGTACACGAGCGGGAGGATGAACTCCTTGTAATCGGTGGGGTCGACGGCGTCCCGGATGATATCCGCACACTTGAAGAGATGAGAATCCAGGTCGTCGAGCGTCAGCGGCATACAGTGGGGATATGGTGGGGCCGCCTTAGGCGTTGATGTTGGTCCGGCCGCGAATCTCGTGGGGCGAACTAACCGGTCCCCTCTCCCCGCCCCAGCCTTTAACCTCCCACTCCCCGACTCTCAGGCCATCCCACCGTGCCCATCAACCGCCTCCGCCCACTCTCGGAACTCCACGCAGACCTCGCTCCCTACGACCTCGTCCTCGTCCCCGACAACCCGCTCGCCGACGCCCTCAACCGCCGGGCCACCGAACCCCGCTTTGGCACCTTCGCCACCACGCCCCGCCGGCTTGCCTCCGGTCGCCGCGAAGCCAGCGAGGACCGAACCGCCTTCCTCGCGCTCGCCGACCGCGACCACGGCTGGAAGGCCCTCGCGGACGCCATCGGCAACGTCCTCCAGTGCTGGGAACACCAGGGGACCGCCGCGGCCATCCGCGACTATCCCGCCTACGACGATGCCGCGACCGAAACCGTCCTCGAAACGCTCCCCGACCTCGAGACCACCTCCGGCGACCTGACCGGGTACACCATCGACGCCGACACGTCCGTCGCGGTCCTCGGCGAGGCCCAACTCACGCCCCTCGAACGCTCCATCGTCCCGACCGACGCCGACCGCATCGACCTCTTTGCCGCCGACTCCTTCGACCTCCCGACCGTCCACGTCTTCGACTCCCCGGGCGCCATCGTGGACGCGCTTCGGGAGACCATCGACCCCGCGGACGCCGAGCAGGTAGGGATCGTTCTCGACCGCAGCAGCCGCTACTCGCCGCTCGTCGAATCCGCGCTCGACGCCGCCGATATCCCCTTCTATGGCGGCCCTGGCTTCGTCGACGACCCCGACCACCGGACCTACCTGGGCCTCTTGGGTCTCGCGAACCGCGGCTCGGATCTCACCGTGGGCGACGTCCGCCCGATCTGCACCCGGCTCGGGATCGACGTCCCGATCGCCCACGACACGAAACGCGTGGCAAGCGTCGACCTGCCCGCACTCGACTGGCTCACCGACTTCTTCGCCGCACTCGAGTCCCACACCTTCGGGACGGCACTCGACAGCTACGAGGAGCGTGCAGGCCGGGATCTCGAGGCCTTCCGCGAGGAACTCGCTGCCCTCGGCCTGCTGGAGGATTCTGTCACCCTGGGGCGAGTCCGGGATCTGACCTACTACCTCCAGACCTACGAGGTGCCAGTCGACCGCGAGCAGGAGGGGGTACTCCTCGCGGACGCGACTTCGGCCGGCTACGTCGACCGCCCCACGGTCTTCTTCCTCGGGATGGACGAGTCCTGGACCCGCCAGGCCCCGCAGCGCCCCTGGGTCGACGACGAGCGCGTCGCCGAGCGCTACCGCCGGCAGTTCCAGACCCTGCTCCAGAGTGGCGACGAGCAGTACTACCTCGTCCGCGAATCCGAGGGCGGGGAACCCGTCACCCCCTGTCTGTACTTCGACGACCTCCTCGACAGACACGTTGAACGCTTCGCGGACTTCGAGACCGCGACACACACCCAGCACAGCCGCCCCCAGGGCATGGGCTTCTCCCACGAGCCGGTCGACGCCGAAGCCAAAGCCCTCGACATGGTCAGCCAGTCGAGTCTCAACAGGTTCGTCAACAGCCCGCGGGACTACCTCTTCTCCCGGCTCCTCCCTACTCCCGAGCGCGAGCACTTCGAGGAGGGGACCCTCTTCCACGACTTCGCGGAGTTCTATGCAACCCACCCGGCGGCAGTGGGCGAACCCGAACTGGATGCCGCCGTCGAGCACATGCTCGAAGCGACCCGCCCCTTCTACACCGACGAACATCGTCCTGTCCGCCGTCGACGCTACCGGATCGGGCTCGAAACTATCGCCGAGTTCCTCGACGAACATGGGCCCACGGATCACGACATCCTCACGCCCGCCTCGGGGTGGGGCGAGAACGCCTTCGCCGCGCTCTTCGATCGCCCGGTCGACTCGCCGCTCACCGAGCGCTGGTTCGAGAATCCGACCCTCGGCGCGAAGGGTCAGCTGGATCTCGTCGCCGCCCGCGACTACCTCGTCGATTACAAGACCGGCTCGAAGAAGTCCGCCCACACCGTCCGCAAACGAGCCGCCGTCGACCCCGTCGCGGACACGCCGAACTTCCAGGCCGCCCTGTATCTCGCGCACTTTCGGCGAGAGAATCCCGGCGAGCGCATCGATTTCACCTTCGTCCACTTCCTCGAAACCCTCGATGACGTCGTGCAGGGCGACGCCCACCTCGCCGACGCCCTCACGACGATCACCTATCACCCCCACACCTTCGACGCGTTCATCGAAACCCGGGCAGCCTTCGACGCCCTGCTCGACGGCTACAACGACTGCGAGGCGACCTTTGAGGACCTCGGCTTTGACGCCTACCGTGAAATCGTCGCCGACCTCGCGTTCCCCGAAACCCGATCAAAGGCCGAACTCCGCGAAACTGATTTCGCCGACGAGTTCACGTCACGCGTCGCAGCCGGGACCAGCGACGACGTGGATGCAGCGAAGGGAGTCGACCAGGCGATCCGCGCGTTGAACGGCCTCCGCAAGCGGGCCTTTTTCGCCGACGACCTCGATGCCTTCGAGGACTTCCTCGACGAGCAGCTGGCGGCGATGAACCACTACCGACGGGGCGACGAGCGCTTTCCCATCGAGGGGCCCGGCGGCGAACCGAACTATCGCCGGGTCGACCACCGCGACCTGCTGCTGGAGGGCGGCGAATGACCGAGACCGAACCGAATCCCTCCCAGCGAGACCTCATCGAGAACACCGAGGGCATCTATGTGGTCGACGCGGGCGCGGGCACGGGCAAGACCCTCGCCGTGACCCGTCGCTACGCCCACATCGTTGACCAGCCGGGGACCGACCCCGAGGACGTCCTCCTGGCCACCTTCACCCGGAGTGCCGCGACCGAGATGCGCGAGCGGATCGTCGACCACTCGACCTACGGCGCCCAGGAGCTCGCAGACGCCCCGATCCGCACCTTCCACTCTCACGCCCAGCACCTGCTCCAGGAACACGCCACGCGTGCCCCGACCCACCTCGGCATCGAGGATCGGATCACCGGCTCGACCCGGGTCATCGAGGACGACCTCGTCGAGCGTGAGCTATTCCGCGAATTTATCGGCCAGTTCCGCGACGCCCACCCCGAATACGCCGACACGTTTCGCGCGCTCGGTGACCCGACAGAACTCCTCGGGCTGGTGGCCCAGCTCGCGGCGAAGGGCGTCGTCCCCACCCGCGAGGGCTGGTATCGCGATTCGGCCAGGCACCTCGACGGTGACCGCGAGACGTTCCGCGAGCACTTCGCGGCAGCCAACGAGCCTCGCAACGGCGGCCGGAAGCAGTCCGAACTCCGGGAGAACCTCGCCAGGTACGGCAAGGACAAGACCTACCTCCCAGATGCCCCGTCGAAGACCGAGATCCGCGGCGGCCGAGGGACCAAACAGGTCGACCCGGCTCTCGTGGACCGGCTTTTCGACGCCGACTGCGGGGACCTCACCGACTTCGTCCACGACGTCTTCTTCGAGTACCTCGCGTACGCAGTCGGGAACAACTACCTCAACTTCGGCTTTCTCCAACTCCTCGCTTACGTTGCGCTCCTCGAAGACCGTCCGCTGCGCGAGCGCGTCGAATTCGAGTACGTGATGGTCGACGAATTCCAGGACACGAGCGAGATCCAGTTCAAACTCGCGCTGCTGCTCGCGGGCTCCTCGAACTTCTGTGCGGTCGGGGACTGGAAACAGAGCATCTACGGCTTCCAATATGCGGCCGTCGAGAACATCACCGACTTCGAGGCTCGCCTCGCCTGCTATCGCGAGGGCCTGAACGACGACGCCGACAGGGTCCCGGTGGCCGGTGAAATCACCCGGATCGAACTCACCGAGAACTACCGCTCGACCCAGCGCCTGCTCGATTTCTCGGAGCACGCACTCGTGGCCCCCGCGAACGGCTCCGAGTCCGTCGACGAGTCGATCCGCGAGCAGATCGTCTCCCTCGACGCCAACGCACCGTTCCCGGACACCCACATCGAGGCGATCCAGCACGAGGAGGAGTACGCGGCCGTCCTCTCGAAGATCCAGGCCATCGTCGGCAACGAGGACTACCCGGTCGCAGACGAGGACGGTGAGCCCCGCGCCCCAGCGTATGGCGATATTGCCGTCCTGACCCGGACGCGGGCCTACGGCCGGGAGTTGCTCCAGAAAGCCGAGGAGCACAGTATCGCCATGGCCTACGACGGCGGCATCGAACTCTTCAGGACCGACCCGGCCAAACTCCTGCTCGCGTGGCTCCGCGTTCTGGAAACCGACGCCGATCGGGGCTGGGCACTCGCCCTCGAACAGGCCGGCTACGCCATGGCCGAGATCGAGACGATCCTCGAAACGGGTGCCTATCCAGAAGATATGGTGGCCTTCCGCGAGGAACTCGCCGAGGTCGAGACCGTCTCCGGGGTCGCCCGGCGGGTCTTCGATCGCTATGGATTCACCGGGGAGTACGGCGACGTTGTCCTCGAAACCGTCGAGTCGGTCCACGAGTCCACGACACTGCCACGAGGCGCTCTGATCGACTTCATCGAGCGGGCGATCGCGACCGGGGCTACCCACGAGGTTCACACGAGCGCGGGCGATGACGCGGTCACGGTCCAGACCATTCACGCCGCGAAGGGGCTCGAGTACCCGATCGTCGTCCTCGCGAACATGAACGAGGGCCGCTTTCCGCCCCGCAACCGCGACGGGAAGACGATCCAGTTTCACGAATCCGTGGGGCTGCACCGGCCGAAGCAGTACGCAAACGTCGGTGACTATCCCCACGTCTACGACGACTGGCGGACCGACGTGATCCGCCACTGTCTCCCCGACGGCACGGAGGAGGAGCGTCGCTTGCTCTACGTTGCGATCACCCGCGCGAAACACCACGTCGTCTTCGCCGCGGGCGAGTCGCCAAACGCGTTCCTCGAAGCCCTCCCCGTCGAAATCGAGTCCCAGCCACCGGATATCACCCCCGAGCCACCGGGCGAATCGACCCAGGCGAAACTCCCGTTTACGGTCTCGCCTCGGGAGGGCCCGACCGGACTCTCTGCCCACGATTTCATCGACGACTCGGTCTTTGACGGGGCCACCGCTCCCGATGACGATGCGGCCACCGCTCCCGATGACGCCCAATCAGCCGGAGGAACCGACCGCGGCGATCGAGTCCACGCGTTCGCCGAGGCCTACGCCGACGATCCAGACGCAGTCGCCCCCGATTCCGAACACGAACGGCGGGTGGCACGGTTCATCGATGGCCTCGAGGGCAAGTTACGGACCGAAACCCCGGTCACGCTGCCACTCGACGTCGGCGGGTCCCGGGTCACGGTCTCGGGGATCGTCGATCTGGTCACCGTCCAGGACGAAGCCGTCAGGATCGTCGATTACAAGACTGACACCACCCGCCGCGCCAGCGCGGAGTACCGGAAACAGCTCTCGGTGTACTATCACGTTCTCGAGGCCGCGTATCCGGAGACAACGGTCTCGGCGGGCCTCTTCTTCACGGCCGAGGGGGAGCTCGAGCCGATCGAACCCCTCCCGCTGGAAACGCTCGAGTCCTTGGCGGCGACGGCGATGGACCGGTGACTACTGTTCAAATTTAATTTGAAACCACTACAGTTATGGGGCTACCCATTCAAGATTTATTTGGAATGGTTGCCGAACTCGAACTCGCGGGTGCCGTCCTCCGGGCCGGATTCGACGAGACGCTGTCCTACCTGACACTGCACGTCATCACCTGTCTCGTCCCCGCCTTCTTCATCGCTGGGGGCATCTCGGCGATGGTCTCGGACAGTGTCGTGCTGAAATACATGGGCCCGGGCGCGAACCGAATCCACGCCTACGGGCTCGCATCCGTCTCGGGCATTGCCCTCGCGGTCTGCAGTTGCACGATCCTCCCGATGTTCGCCGGGCTGTACAAGAAGGGCGCGGGAATCGGCCCCGCGACGGCGTTTCTCTTCTCCGGACCGGCGATCAACGTCCTCGCGATCGTGTTCACTGCCCGGGTGTTGGGGCTCCCGATCGGAACCGCTCGCGCGGTGTTCGCGGTCGGAATGGCGGTGTTCATCGGGATCGCGATGGCGATCCTCTTCGGCGAATCTAATGTCGAGGGCACCACCCCTGCCGGCACGCCGATGACCGATGGCGGGTACGGAGCGTCGGCCGAACGGCCCCACTGGGCGACGGCCGGGTTTTTCGCGAGTTGGGTGGCCATTCTCCTGGTCGCGGCCTCCGGGCTCCTCACCCTCCGGACGAAGGTGCTCGTGCTGGCCCCGCTGTTTGGTGTGTTGGCCTGGCTGCTCCTGACTCACTTCGCCCGCCCGGAGATCGAGGATTGGCTCCAGGAGACGTGGTTTTTCGTCAGGATGATCTTCCCGCTTTTGGTGGCCGGGACCTTCGTGATCGGGGTCATCGGCGCGATCGCGGCCATCGCGCAGGGACTCCACCCGCTGGAACCCATCACCGCCGGTGACCAGGTTTTCGCCGCGCACAAGGTTGCCCCCGGACTCCTGACGAGGGGCATCTTTGGCGAGACCACACTACTCTCTGCGGGTCTCGGTTCTATTATCGGCGGCATTTTGTACATGCCCACGCTGCTCGAGGTTCCGATCATCGGGTCGCTGTTCGGCTACACCTCGGGACTCATGGCGGAGGGGCCCGCGCTGGCGCTCCTGCTTGCTGGCCCCTCCGTTTCGCTGCCGAACATGATCGTCATCTGGCGGACGATCGGCGCGAAACGAACGGCTGGCTACCTCGCTCTGGTGGTCCTGGCGGCGACCGCCGCCGGGCTCTGCTGGGGCTTCATCACCTGATCACCCATGCACATCGAAATCATTGGCCCGGGTTGTCCCCGGTGCAAGAAAGTCGCGAAAAACGTGAACCGCGCGGTCGAACAACTCGACGCCCACCCCGAATCGATCACGAAGGTCGAAGACGACATGGAAATCATCGACCGGGGGGTCATGCACACTCCCGCGGTCGCCGTTGACGGCGAGATTGTGGTCGAGGGCGAGGTCCCCGACGTCGAGACCCTCACCGACATCTTTGCCTCGGCCTGAGACACCTTCTTAACGCTCGCGACTGTGTATATGAACGAATGGCTGAGGACGCCGAGCCGTTTCGGGTCGAGCCCGATGTCATGGAGCAACTCCAGGCGATCGCGAGCGAAGACGTCACGAACGCGGTGAGGGTCACGAAGGCGCTGTCGGACGAACGCCGGGTCAAGATCCTCCGCCTGCTCCGGGAGTCGGAGCTCTGTGTCTGTGATCTCGTCGAGATCTTCGATCTCGAGTACTCGAAACTCTCCTATCACCTCAAACAGCTTCGGGAGGCTGGTGTCGTCCGGACGGACCGGGAGGGAAATTACGTCACCTACGAACTGACCGAACGAGGCAGCGAAGCGGCCCGGAGTCTGGAGGCGTTTACCGAGCCCGAGCAAAACGAGCCGACGACGACGCGTTAGGCCACGTTGAAGCCGCGGTCCGAGAGGAAATCCTCGACGCGGTCGCGATGGTTGCCTTGGAGTTCGATTTCGCCGTCATCGACCGTGCCCCCACAGGCCATCTTCGATTTGAGGTCCGAGGACAGCGAGTCGAGGTCGACGTCGTTTGGATCGAATCCTTCGATGACGGTGACTTCCTTTCCGTAACGGCGCTCGTCGATGCGGATCGAGATCTCCTGGGACTCCTTTGCGACGTCCTCACAGACACAGAGTTCCTCGGGCAATCCGCACGTCGAGCAGACTTCCGACATTACGATCAGGGGTACGGAAGGGATATATTAAACACTGTCGACGGGCAAAAACCGCTCGCCTGGCCCTCCTGCGGGGAGTCGGCGCTGGCTGTGGGTTTTCGCGCCCGGAACCGAGGTTTATGTATCCCCGCCGCGGAGGAAACGGTATGTGGGTCCTCACCGATCTCGTCGAAGCACTCGGCACATTCGGGACCGTGGCCGGGACTGACCCGGTCGCCGCCCTTTTGCTCGCCGTCGCGGTTGTCATCTTCGCGATCACCTTTGGGGTCACCGGTGGCCTCGCCGCAGGGGCGATATCGAATACGATTACGGGCTGGCCTTAACCGTCGTACGACCAGTCCCGGAGGGCCGCTTTGACGTAATCCTGCTCGTCGGCGCGAAACAGTGACGCGGTCTCGCCGTGATCGCCCCAGTCGAAATCCCGGATGACGACGACCGGGTTGCCGTCGTCGCCCTCCCCGCTGACCAGGTTCGCGGTGGCCGCTAATTCGTCGACAACGGCCTCGACCGTGACGGCCAGTTCGGTGCCGTCCCGATCGGTCTCGCCGCGCCAGTCCCGGCCGGCAGAGATGCCATCCCAGCCGATCGCCACGCCGCGTTGCCCGGTGCGGAAGGGGCGGCCCGACGTGTCGGTGACGATCACGCCGGGGTCGGCGTCCAGTCCGTTTCGAATCTTCCGGGCCGATTCGGTTGGTGCCGCTGGCAGCAAGAGGATATCCGCCCCGCCCGTATTCGACCGGTCGATGCCGGCGTTGACGCCGACGTGTCCGAAATGAGTGACGGCGAGCAGAAATGGGGCCTCCATGAGCAGTTCCCGGGAGTACTCGAGGACAGCCTGGGCGAATCGCGGGTCTTTCGCCGACCCGGTAACCGTGGCCAGTTCCGCGGCGATCGTTTCCGCACGAGCCGTGGGGTTGAACGACGATAGCGCCCGCCCCCGCCCTTCGACCTTCGAGACGACCGTGCTCGCGACACAGACGACGTCCCCGTCCCGTAGGTCGACTCGCTGGTCGATCGCGGCTGCCAGGTCATTCCCCGGCTCGAACGACGGCAACCCCGGGACGGCAAAGACCTCCATACAGACACATTGGGATCCTGGCGGAAAATCCTCCGGGTCGACGTGGAAAGGACAAAGGGCAGTCCCACCAACAATGAGTTATGGACGAGCGGGACGTTGTCACGGTCTTTCTCACTGAATCAGGGGAGGTGCTGCTCCTCCGCCGGAGTGACGCGGTCGGCTCCTACAGCGACAAATGGGGTGGGGTGGCTGGGCACGTGGAGACAGACCCGGAAACCGCGGCCCACCAGGAAATTCGCGAGGAAACCGGCTTGGAGCCTGGCGCCGTCGACCTCCTTGCCCGCGGCGAGCCGTTTACGGTCACCGATGAGACGTTGGGGATCGCCTGGACGGTCCATCCGTTCCGCTTTACCACGACGACCCGGTCCATCGAACCGAACTGGGAGACGAGTGCCTTCGAGTGGGTCGATCCGCCGACGATCCGCGAGCGGGAGACGGTACCCGACCTCTGGCGCTCCTGGGATCGCGTCCGACCGACGGTTGCATCGGTGAGCGCGGATACGACGAGCGGATCGGCAACGATCTCGCTCCGTGCCCTCGAGGTCCTCCGCGATGAAGCTGCCCTGGCACCGGCGGGGGACTGGGCGACCGTCGAGGAGACCGCGCGCCGCCTCCGGGAGGCACGCGCCGCGATGGCGGTCGTGCAGGTGCGAATCGATCGGGTGATGAGCGAGGCAAGCGACCGCCGGACCCCGGATGCGGTCCGAGAGGCAGCGACCGCAGCCATCAAACGGGCCAAAGCGGCGGATCAGCAGGCCGCGGAACGGGCCGCGGCGACGATCGACGGCGACACAGTATGTACCCTCTCCCGCTCGGGCACTGTCGAACGGGCCTTCGAAGCGAGTACTCCCGAGGAGATCCGTGTGGCTGAGTCCCGCCCAGGGGGTGAAGGGGTCGAATTCGCGAGCACGCTCGCCGAGGGGCCCGCCTCTGTCTCCCTGTACGGCGATTCGAGTATCCCACGGGCGGTTGGCGGTGCTGACGTCGTTCTGGTTGGGGCGGATACCGTGCTCTCGAACGGCGACGTGATCAACAAAACGGGGACGCTTTCGGCGGCGCTGGCGGCTGCGCGGTTCGAGGTTCCGATCTACGCCGTCGCGGCGACGGCCAAAATCAGCCCGAAGTCGACCTGGGAGGGAAAAGCGACCGACTCGGACGCTTCGTTTTCCTCCGTTCCACAATCCGTCACGAAGATCGATCCGCCCTTCGAGCGGACACCAGCCACCCTATTCGACGGGATCATCACGGAGGAAGGCCTGCTGCAGGCATCTGGCATTCGCGAGATCGCCGCGGCCCACGAGGAGGACGCATTGGATGCCCAATCGTTAACCTGGGGGAGCGAGTAGAGGCTGCCGGGCGACAGTGACGATATGTTACCCCCTCCGAGCCCCGTGTGACGAGGCCTTTTCCCCGAGTCGCCCGTCAGGTGAAAAACTGCTTGAGTTCCTCTTCGTGTGTCGTCTCGAAATGGGCACAGACCGCTTCCTCGAGTGCGGAGATGCGGCCCTGTTTCGCGGAGATCGGGGCGATGACGTCTTGCCACTGGGTCCACGGCGGGAGCAGCCCGAGCCGGTCCGCGATGGCGTCGAGGCGCTCGTCTCGATCGTCGACTTTATCGATCTTGTTGACCGCGACCACCGGCTGAATCTCGAACTCCTCGAGCAGGGAAAAGAACTCGACGTCGTGGGGAAGATCACCCGCCTCGAGGTGCCGGTCGATGATGTCGACGGCGGCTTTCCCATCCAGGACCAGGATCCCCACCCGGATCTGGTCGGCGTACCGCTCGAGGTACTGGACGACGTCGGTTTTGATCCGTTCGCGGGTCTCCTCCGGGACCCCGGACATGAAGCCGAAGCCGGGGAGATCGGTGATCATGAAGTCCTCGCTCGCCCAGTCGTAGTGGTTCGGCGAGCGAGTCACGCCCGGGTTTTTGCCCGTGTCGAAGGAATGCCCGGTGAGTTCCCGCATGAGCGTGGATTTGCCGACGTTCGACCGGCCGACGAGGACGACTTCGCGGGAGCGGTCCGGTCGGTTCTCGAACATACTATCGCTTCCAGTCCGAGCGGTATACGGATTGCGAGGTGACCACGGGTCCTCCCCGGTTGCTGCCAAATCGGCCCCAATCCGCCTTAATTCGGGACCACTGTCGGCCCGTTCTTGGGTCTCCCACCAAAAGGGGGAGCCATGAGCACGGATCGAATCAGCAATCTCCCTCGCATCGGCGGCCCCGCACTCGGCGTCGGTGCCTGGGTCGTCGGATACCTGTTGACCTTCGTCGTCGTTGCACCGAACGTCCGCGATTCCTCGATCAACCAGCTCCTCGAAGCCTTCGACGGAACCCTCCCGACCTTCGACATCGTCGGATGGGTGTTCTTCAACGCCCACTTCGTCGACACGCTCGTTCAGGGCCTCCTGTCTTCTGAAGAGAGCGCGGTCTCCTTCATCGGGAGCGACGGCGGGTTCACGATCCTCCTGTATGCGGTGCCGGCCGCGTTGCTCGTGGCTGTCGGGCTCGCGCTTGCCCGGTATCAGGCTGTAACGAAACCCAGGAAGGGGTTTCTCGTCGGCCTGACCATCCTGCCAAGCTATGCGGTGCTCTCGGTCGTCGGAGCCTGGCTATTCGACGTCTCGACCCTCGGCGTGATCGTCGCACCGGACATTGTGATGGCCTTTGTCATCGCTGGCCTCCTGTATCCGCTCGTTTTTGCCGGTGCAGGCGGTGCGATCGGCGGATTCCTCGTCGGGCGGGCGGCGAGCGGCCCGTCGGGTGACCCGCTCTAACTGGCGCCAGTCGGGAACGGCCGATCAGGCGACCTGCTCCGTCAGGGACCGGCCCAGGAACTTATGGTGCCCTCAGGCGAATCCGTACGCGTGCGCCTGATTCAGGTCACCGTCCCGACGGGCAAACGGGAGGCGGTTCTGGAGACCCTGGATTCCCTGTCGGTCGAGTATACGGTGACCGAGGAGACGAGCAAGCGGGACGTCGCCGCGGTCGTATCCGCCCCCGTCCCGACCGAAGCCGTCGAAGACGTCCTTGGGGCCCTCCGAGAGGTAGGGGTCGATGACGCTTCGACGACGGTGGTCCTCGATGCACGGACGGTTGTCTCCCGAGATTTCGAGGCCCTCCAGGACAAATACGAGGACGAAAACAAGGAGGACCCGGCCACGATCGCCCGCGAGGAACTCGTTTCGACGGTCGAAGACCTCGCACCGGACCTCGCCAACTATGTCGTTCTCTCGATCATCAGTGCGGTCGTCGCCACGGCAGGGATCCTCCTCGATTCGCCGGCGGTCGTGGTGGGGTCGATGGTTATCGCCCCGCTTATCGGGCCGGCGATGGCCACGAGCGTAGGCTCGGTCGTCGCGGACGAGGACCTCTTCGTTCGCGGGGTGACGCGGCAGACCCTGGGCTTTGTCGTCGCGATCCCGGCCGCGGCCGCGTTTGCCCTGTTCGTCCGGGTGTTCAACCTGGTTCCGCCGGACCTCGACATTTTAGCGATCGAACAGGTGAGCGGTCGGTTGGCCCCGGACTTCCTCTCGCTCGCCGTCGCGCTGGGGGCGGGGGTTGCGGGGGCGTTGAGCCTTTCGACCGGCGTCTCGACGGCCCTCGTCGGCGTGATGATCGCGGCGGCCCTGATTCCACCGACGGCCGTGATCGGCATCGGGTTGGCGTGGTCGATGCCACAGGCCGTGGTCGGGGCCTCGGTTCTCGTGCTGGTGAACGTCCTCTCGATCAACCTCGCGGCCCTGGTCGTCCTCTGGTACGAGGGCTATCAACCTGCGGACTGGTTTCGGCTTTCAGCGGCCCGCAGCGCGACGCTCAAGCGGGTCGGGATGCTCGCAGGGGCGATCGTCGTCCTCTCCATGTTTCTCGGCGCGACGACGATCGGGACCTATCAAACGGCGACCCTCGAAGAAGAGGCCCAAACCGCGGTCGAGCGGTCGCTGACGGAATACGATGCCACGCTCCTCGAGGTGACCTTTCAGCACTCACAGACGATGTTGTCCCGCGACGTCGAGCGGGTGGTCGTGACGGTCGGCGTCGAGGACGGCGCTTTACAACCACCTGGTCTCGCGAGCGCATTAGCGGCCCGGATCGAACAGGCGACGGACACACAGATATCCGTGGAGGTGCGCTATGTCACGGTCGACGTGAGCGACGGCCAGGGAATTTACGCCTCGAAGGGGAGTTCGAGCTCGATGTCCAGGCTCTCGATGGCCCTCTCGAGAACGGTTTCGGGCGTCGATCCGACCACGTCGAGGTCGGTGGCCTCGGGGACTGTCATGGTGTAATCGGCCTCGACGTCCTGGGACAGATCTGCTTTGGCACAGACCGTCGTGAGCGGCGCGTCGACGGTCGCGTCGATATCTGCCTTGAGTGCCTGCTGGTCGGCGAGTTCGTAGCCACAGGTCTCGCTCGGATCGAGGAAAAAGAGCACGAGGTCGGCGACGTGAGAGAGCGCGCTTGCTGCCTGGGACTCGATCTCGTTTCGCTCTTCCGCGGGGCGGTCGAGCAACCCCGGCGTATCGATGATTTGGTAGGTGATGTGGTCTCGCTCGACGTGGCCGACGTTGATACCGGTCGAGGTGAAGGGGTAGGCGGCGGTTTCGTTCGAGGCGTTGGTGACACTGTTGACGAAGGCCGTCTTGCCCACGTTCGGATAGCCAGCCACGGCGATGGATGGCTTGGTGGGATCGATCTCGGGGAGCGTTTTGAGCGTGTCCCGGGCGTCGCCGATGGCTTCGAGGTCTCCGGCCACTTCGTTCAACACGGAGCCCATCCGGGCGAAGCCTTGCTTGCGGATCTTGCGGGCTGTGTCGGCGTCACCCTTCGGGAGCCGACCGATGTATTCCCGCCCCAGTTCGTGGGTTTTCCGGCTGGCCCAGGAGACTTCCGAGAGGTGTTGTCGCAGTTCGTCGACGTCGACCAGGGCATCCGCGAGTTCGTAATAGAACGGATCGACGGTCTCGAAATCCGGCCAATCCCGAACGACGTATTCGAGGTTATCACTCAGGACGTTCGAAGACGTCTGGAGCATCGACTGCTGGGCCTCGACGCCGTGTTTCGACCGGCCCGCGCGAGCGGCCCGGGAAAACGCCGTGTCGAGGAGCTCCGGGGCGGTGGGCGTGGTCTGGAGGTCCTCGAAAAGCATACTCTGTCCTACCTGGCGGGCACGTAAAAGGTCGTTTATCGGGACCGACGGAGTGACCCGTTCATCTGGAAAGCAGGGAACCGGTCCATCGGGACCGAAGGGAGCCGGGTCATCGGGACCGAATGGAGCCGG
>CAZVCA010000005.1:15332-46222 GCA_964626045.1 uncultured Halobacteriales archaeon
CATCGGGACGGGTTAGCGGGTCCTACTCAGCGGTGGCGGGTCTCGAGTTCTGCGAGGAGATCCTCGACGCTCATGTCCTGTATCGCGAGCAGAACGAGCAGGTGATAGACGAGGTCGGCTCCCTCGTTCGCGACCTCGGTCTCGTTCCCGTCCTTGGCGGCCAGGATCAACTCGGTCGTTTCCTCGCCGAGTTTCTCGAGGACGGCGTTTTCGCCCTTCTCGTGGGTCACAAGCGAGGCCGTATAGGAGTCCTCAGGGAGGGTTTCCTTCCGGGACTCGATCGTCGCGAACAGCTCCGTGAGGATGTCTTCGCTCATATGTCGGTCACCTCTCTGATGTCTTCCAGGTCCTCGAATTCCTCGCGAGGCCGCCCGGCCTCCTCGAAGACCGGCTCGGCGACGCCGATCGGCGCGTCCGTCCGCGCGGCCAGTGCCAGGGAGTCACTCGGCCGGGCATCGACCACGGCGGAGGCTCGTGGCGTATCGACGTGAAGGTCCGCGACGAAGGTGGCGTCCTGGAGGTCCGTGACGACGACTCCATCGACGCGGCCGCCGAGCTCTTCGATCACGTCGAGCATCAGATCGTGGGTGAGCGGTCGGCCGATATCCTGGGCGTCTAACCCTCGCGCGATGCTCACCGCCTCGTCGAAGCCGATGAAAATCGGGAGCAGTCGCTCGGTCTCGGCGTCGACCCCGAGCAAGACGACGGGGACTGGCCCTTCGGCGGTCCCGGCGACCCGGACCCCCTCGATATGTGCGTCCATACAGGCGCTGGGAGTTGCAGGTAAAAAGGATGCCCGTTCGGCCGGTTACATCCGGACGATCGTGAGAATCCGCACGAGGATGCCGAAAAGCGCGCCGAAGGCGATGACGGTCTTCGGGTCCATCGTGAGGGCGTTCGAACTCTCCGAATCGAAGTACCGGACGAGGCCGGCACTGGACATCAGTCCGCCCGAATTCTGGCCGCTGCTCATAGCCGAACGAATGCGAAGCATCCGCCTAAACCTTTCGGGCGAGCGGCGAGAGCAACCCTTATGCGACCCGCGGAGGTACCCTGGGGTACGCGATGACCGACGTTACGCTACTCGACTTTCACGCGGATTGGTGTGGTCCCTGCAAGACACAGGACCCGATTATCGAGGAGCTCGAAGCGGATTACGAGGAGGCGGTGAGCTTCGAGTTCGTCGACGTGGACGCGAACCCGGACATGGCAAACGAGTACCAGGTCCGTTCGATCCCGACCGTGATCGTCACCGCCGGGGACGAGGTGGTGGAGCGATTCGTCGGCGTGACCCAGCGCGAACCGATCGAGAACGCCCTCGAGGCGGCCGGCGCCTGATCACGTTAGCTTCAAACCGAGACCTGCGTTGTCGTTTACCTCACCGAGAGTCACGAGCAGCGGCGTCAACGACTCCACGGCCGCCGCCTGGTCGAGGCCGCCGGCGACCATCGTCTCGAGGCCCGCAATCGCGTCGGCAACCGACCTGATCTGTTTCACGGCCCGATCGTCGTCGCCGAATACCAGCGTGTGCATATCCAGCGACGCCGTCAAGTCCGCCAGGCGGTCGGCCGGCAGCGTATGAAAGGCGCCGACGACCGGGTGCTCCGTCGGTACTCTCTCCCGGACCAGCGCCGCGACACTCCCCTGGGGCGGCGGCGCGTATGTCATCCCACCGTCCGCCCGTTTCATCCCCACTGCCGGCGTCACGACGATCGTTTCGTCGCGAAACCGGGGGACAACCGTCTCCAGCAGATCCGACAGGTGATACGGCGACACCCCGAGGACGACGATATCGCCCCGTTCGGCCGCCATGCCGTTCTCGAACCCGGTCATGGAGGTGTCCGCACCAGCTGCTTGGAGGGTCGATTCGTAATCGGCCACGGCCTCCCTGGCCCGCTCGGGATCCCTGGACCCGATCACGACGTCGTGATTCGTGTCCCGACCCAACCGGAGGGCGAGGCCACGACCGAGCGCACCGGTGCCACCGAGCAACGCGATTCGCATACCTGATTCACGACCTGGCCGGCATAAAGGGTTCTGCGCACTCACCGTGGTTTGACCAGAGCCGAGAGCTACCGGGGTTGGACCCGGGCCGGTAGGTCGTTGACCGTCTCGATGACGGCACTCGCGCCCACCGACTCGAAGGCCTCCCGGCCATCCGTCCCGGAAAGGCCACCCGTCAGCACGCCGATGCCGTGATAGGTCCGGTCGGGGTCGGCTTCGGTGGCGTTTCGCGCGGTCCGGATGTCGTCCCGGGTATCGCCGGCGAACGCGACTGCATTAGCGTCGGCCCGCTCGGCGACCGTGATCAACCCTGTCGGATCCGGTTTCCCGACCCAGTCTTCCATCGCGAAGAGCCGCTCCCCGGGAATCGAGAGGCCGACCCGGTCGAGGGCCAGTTTTGCCTCCGCCCGGGGCCGTCCGGTGACGACGCCGAGTTCGAACCGGTCGGCCAGGGTGTCGATCGTGGCCGGTTCGATCAGTATCGGCTCGTCGGCCATGAACCCGTTCGCTGGGAGCTCGGTTGCCGTCCCGCCGTCATCGTAGAGATCCGGGGTCCCGCCTTCGAGCTCTCGATACCCTTCGGGACCGAGGTAGAGTTGCTGAAAGACGGTTCGCAGCCGATCGGGATCCCAGCGGTCGAGGACCGCCTCGGCGTCCTCGGAGGAGAGGTCCGACCGAATCACCGTCTTGGCGCCCGCGAGACCGCCCCCAGCCGCCTCGATGGCACGCGTGAAGGCGGTGACGTCTTTTGCCAGTCCCACCTCTCTGCCCAGGATGTAGAGTGCAACAGCGTCCGTGAGAACCCAGTCGTTGTTGAAGCCGCCGGCGTCCTTGAACGCCTGGACGGCGGGTTTCGGGATCGTCTCCCCGTACGTGACGTTGACACTCTGCACGATCGCGCGGCGATAGGAGTTCGCCACGTCCACGAGTACCCCGTCGATGTCAAGCACCACCGCCTCGACCTGCATATGGCGACATCGGTCGGTCACGGCTATCAAACGTGTGGATCTCCGTCGCGGGCTCTCGGGCCCCGATTGGGTCGGTGTTCGTAGAGGGTTCCGGAACGAACCGCCTGGAGGCTCGTCTCGATCACCGGTGGATCACCGCCCAGCGTGGTGAAATACAGCGGGATATCGACCCTCGCCGCGACGGTCGCGACCGCGGGCTGCAGGTCCGGTGGCAGTCGCAGGGCGTAGATCGCCTCGGCGTCGGCGTAGTGAGATAATGTCGGATCAGTCACGTCGTCCCGAGCGAAACTCACGTTCTCCGGAACCGATCGCTCGACGACGTCGGTGGCGAGAACCGAAACACCCCGGTCGGCCAGGGCCGCTGCCACGTCGGTCCGGGAGCCGATCCCCACCTCGACGAGCCGATCATAGCCCCCTAAGACGTCGATAACGCTTGGCGGCGGTCCGTTCACAGCGGGATGTTTATGCCGGAGGGGCCGAATAGCTGTCCCATGCGCGTCGATCTGGTTCCGATCGGGGACGTCCCGCCGCAAGTGAAGCGGGAAGCCTCGAGCGTGCTCCGCTCGGTGTACGAGGCGGAGGTCTCGATTTCGCCCGATCAGTCCCTCCCACGGGATGCGTATGACTCCGGCCGCGACCAGTATCACGCCGAATCCTTCATCGAACTGGCGGCAGACGTCGCCACCGGGGACAAAGCGATCGGGTTGACCCCGGAGGATCTCTACTATCGACGCCGGAATTACGTCTTCGGGCTCGCGTATCTCGACGGCCGGAGCTGTGTGGTCTCGACGAACCGGTTGAGCACCTCCTCGGATGGCGGGTTTTCGAAGCGGTCGGCTCAGGACGTGTTTACCGATCGGCTCCGGAAGGAGGTCATTCACGAGGCAGGCCACATGCTCGGGCTCGATCACTGCGAGAACAATCGCTGTGCGATGAGTTTCTCCCCGACGGTCAAAGAGGTCGATCGGAAAGAAGAGACGCTGTGTGGTTCCTGTCAGCGACACGTCTTTTGACGGATACGGCAGGTCTTGGTTCAAGGAACAAGAGCTAAAGGGACGCTGGGACTGGGTGTGAGTGATCAGCATGTCCCAGGACGAGACAGGCGATATCGAAGCACGCTTGGACGAACAGGAGTACTTCCGCCCGCCCCCGCAGTTCGTCGGGCAGGCCAACGAAACCGATCCGGCCGTCTACGAGCGGTTCGAGGATTCGTATCCGGCGGCCTACGAGGAGTGGGCCGAGCTCCTCGATTGGGAGTCCCGCTGGGACACCGTCCTCGACGATTCGAACCCGCCGTTCTACGAGTGGTTCAAAGGCGGGACGCTCAACGCCTCGGTGAACGCCGTCGACCGCCATCTGCCCGAACGAAAGGACCAGACCGCGCTTTTGTGGGAGGGCGAACCGGGGGAGACCGAGCGGATCGCCTATCAGGACCTCTATCGTCGGGTCAACGAGATGGCGGCGGTCTATCGCGAAGTGGGAGTCCGCGAGGACGACATCGTCACCCTCCATCTGCCGATGGTGCCGGCCCTGCCGGTATCGATGCTGGGGGCAGCCAGGATCGGTGCGCCACATTCGGCCGTCTTCGGCGGCTTTTCCGCACAGGCCCTCGCGGATCGTATCGACGACGCCGGGTCGAAAGTGGTTGCCACCATCGATGGCTACTACCGCCGAGGCGAATTCCTCGATCACAAAGCGAAAGCGGACGAAGCCCTCGAACTGGCCGACACCGACGTCGAGACGGTGCTTCTGTTCAAGCGGAACGACGAACTCCACCCCGACGTCGAGATCACGAGTGACGATCCATACGTTCTCGTGGAGGAGGTTCGAGAACAGAAAAAGGGGGCCGTCGTGGACCCGGTCGAGCGCTCGGCCGAGGACCCGCTTTTCCTGATGTACACCTCCGGCACGACCGGCCAGCCGAAAGGGACCCAGCATCGGACCGGCGGCTATCTGGCCCACGCTGCGGCGACCTCGAAATACGTCCTCGACATCGAACCGGAGGACACCTACTGGTGTTCGGCCGACATCGGCTGGATCACGGGCCACTCCTACATCGTCTATGGCCCGTTGACGCTCGGGACGACGAGTGTGATGTTCGAAGGCGCCCCCGACGCTCCGCACAAAGGCCGGATCTGGGAGATCGCGGAGAAATACGACGTCGACATCTTCCACACCTCCCCGACCGCCGTTCGGATGTTCATGGAGTGGGGCGAGGAGATCCCCCACCAGTATGACTTTGACTTCCGCCACCTGACGACCGTCGGCGAGCCCATCCAGCCCGAAGCCTGGCTCTGGTATTACGAACACGTCGGCGGCGGGGATGCCGTCATCGTGGATACGTGGTGGCAGACCGAGACCGGGGGGCATCTCATCACGAATCTCCCCGCCCTCGAAGACATGAAACCGGGCTCGGCCGGTCGACCGGTCCCTGGCGTCAAACCGGCGGTCTACGACGACCAGGGCCACCCGATCGAGAAGGGAACGGCGCGAGCCGGGAATCTCGTTATCGAGCGGCCCTGGCCGGGGATGCTCCAGACGGTGTACGGCGACGACGATCGGTTCATCGAGGAGTACTGGCGCGAGTTCTCCGACGTGGACAGCGACGACCCCGCGGACTGGGTGTACAAGGCCGGCGACGGCGCGGTCGAGGCCGATGACGGGTACTTCCGCATCCTCGGCCGCCTCGATGACGTCATGAACGTCGCTGGCCACCGGCTGGGCACGATGGAACTCGAAAGCGCCGTCGCGGAGGTCGAGGCCGTGGCCAAAGCGGCCGTTGCCGGGCGCGACGATCCCCAGAAAGGGACCGTCCCGGACGTCTATGTCACGCTCCGGGATGGCTACGAGGAAAGCGAGGAACACGAGTCAGCCATCGTCACCGCGATCGAGGACCAGATCGGCAAGTTCGCCCGCCCGGCGAACGTCTGGTTCGTGGAGGAACTCCCACAGACCCGCTCGGGGAAGATCATGCGGCGGCTCCTCGAAGACATCTCGAACGACGAGGAACTCGGGAATACGACGACCTTGCGGGATCCGAACGTGCCGGAGCGGATCCGCGAGCACATCGATCACTGAGGACGGCTGCCGTTCTGGTACCGGACCAACCGGTTTCAGCCAGTGTAATAGTATTCGCCTTCGCGGCGCTGCTCGCGGTCGAGTTGACTCCCGGGCTTGTTGATCCGCGGGCGCCCCATTCGTTCGTCGCGGCGGAAGGTCACGCCGAGGTTCTGGAGGAACTCGTTCATGCCATCTCGCATACTCATCGCGGGTGAGGCATGCCCCTGTACGGCTGGCTCGCCGTCGAAGACCAGCAGCCGGTCGGCGAGTAGGTCGATCACGTAGATGTCGTGATCGATGACCATCACCGTCGTCTCGTGGTTCTCGGCGTACCGACGGATCGCGCGGGTCGCGAGCACCCGCTGTTCCACGTCGAGATGCGCCGAGGGTTCGTCCAACAGATACAGGTCCGCGTCCCGCGAGAGCGTCGCCGCGATGGCCACCCGCTGGCGTTCCCCACCGGAAAGGTCGGTGAGCAACTGATCCATGATGCCGTCCAACTTGAGCGGATCCCCGATCTCGGTCTGCCAGTAGGAGGTCCCGACGTCTGTGGATATGTCCCGAAGGAAGGTTTCGACCGGCAATTGCCGTTCGGCCTCGACGTACTGGGGTTTGTAGGCGATTTCGAGGCCCAGATCGACGGTGCCACCGTCGGGTTCGAGCTGTCCCGCCAGGAGCTTCGCGAACGTCGATTTACCGATCCCGTTGGGCCCGACGATCCCCAGAACCTCGTTGCGGTGGACGGTCCCGCCGTCGACATCGAGACTGAACTCGCCCTCGCCGTAGGACTTCTGCAGGTCCGGATACTCCACGAGCACGTCCGCGTTCGAGACCGGCCTGGGCGCGTGTGATTCGAACTCGATCGGCTCCGGCCGGATCCGCATGTTCTCGTTCTCCAGGTATCCCTCGAGGTACTCGTTGATCCCGTTGCGGACGGGCTTTGGCGTCGTGACGACACCGAAGACCGAGGGTTCACCGTAGGCGACGTGGAGGTTGTCGCCAAGCAGGTCGAGGACGGCCAGGTCGTGTTCGACCACGAGCACCGCCCGATCCTTCTCCTCGGCGAGTTCCCGGACCAGTCTCGCCGTGGCGATGCGCTGGGTAATGTCGAGGTAGGGCGTAATCTCATCGAGGAAGTAGAAATCGGCGTCACGAACGAGCGCGGCGGCGATCGCCACGCGCTGGAGTTCACCGCCCGAGAGGTCGCCGATCGACTGATCGAGCACCGGTTCGATGGAGAGGCGCTCGGCGATCGATTCCAACGCGCCCCGTTCGTCAGTTGCTTCGAGGAGGTCACGGGTCGTTCCCTCGAATTGGTCGGGGATACGGTCGATGTACTGGGGCTTTCGCGAGACCGATATCTCCCCATCCCGGACGGCAGCCAGGTAATCCTGGAGGGCTGTCCCCCGGTACTCGTCGATCACGGCGTCCCAGTCCGGCGGCTCGCTGATCCGCCCCAGGTTCGGGGTGAGCTCGCCGGCCAGGGCTTTGACCGCTGTCGACTTCCCGATGCCGTTCGGCCCGAGGAGTCCCGTGACGGTCCCGGATTCGGGCATCGGCAGGCCGTACAGGGCAAAGGCGTTGTCGCCGTACCGGTGGGTCGGCTCCTCCGCGAGTTCCTGTGGCAGGTTCAGGATCTCGATGGCGTCGAAGGGACACTTGGTGACACAAATGCCACACGACTCACCGAGACAGATCTCCTCGGAGATCCACACCTGATCGGGCTCCCCGTCGAACGGTTCCTCGGCCTCGTACCGGTCCTCGCGGGGGATGATGCAGTCTTTGCCCGTCCGGTTTGGCGGACAGTAATCGATACACTCGTAGTTACACCGGTCGGGCTGACAGCGCTCCAGATCGACGGTGGCGATACTGTCTTGGGCCATGCTACAGGGTGACGCCGGTCGTGAGGAACACACCCCAGGTCACATACCAGAGGGAGAAGGTCATGAAGGCGTTGAACACGTGGTCTTTCGCGCCGAACTCGGAGATGTCGATCCCGATTATCCGCATAATCGAGAGGTTGATGAACAACATCCCGACCATGATCACCAACCCGAGTTGGTCCGTGGCACTCGCGGCGACCCGCGCGGACGCAACGCCCGCGACGACCCCGCCCAGTGCGGCCACAGACGTGACCGCCACGGACCTGGCGTGGCCGGTAAATCGCTCCGTCGTCTCGGTTGCCATGGCTGAATCTTGGTGTACGGGCCCAAAAGCCGTTCGTTCCGCCGACTACCCAACTGATTGGCCCCGTTGCTTACCCTCACATCACGGTTACACAGTAATATGACCCCAAACGGGTGTCTCGAAGACCTGCCCCCAAGCGCCAAACTCGTGTACAAAGTCCTCGAACACGATGGCCCGCTGACCCAAAAGCGGATCGTCGAAGAGTCCATGCTGTCGGCCCGAACTGTTCGCTATGCCCTCGACCGCCTTGATGACTGTGAGGCGATCGAAGAACAGGTGTACTTCCAGGACGCTCGGCAGAGTCTCTACAAATTGCGCTCGCCGGCCGAGGAGACCGCCGAGGAAGCGAGCGTTGAAGCGGCCTAATCCCGGATCGTGATCATCGATTCCCGGTCGATCGCCCGCTCTAACTCCTCGGCGATCGCGCTCCCCCGCGAGACCTGAATCTCGCCGCCGCGACCGACCGTGGCCGTAAAGAGGTACTCCCCGTCGGCCCCGATTTCGACCGTTTCTCCGGCCCGTGATTCGTCCACTGGAATTCGAATGTGCTGGGTCGTGATCTCCGGCGTCACGATCTCGCCCATCGACTGTGATGTGTCGTCAGGTCCCGCTTGCTCGGGCCGGTCTTCGAGGGTTCGCACGTCGATGTCGATCCCGAGTTGGTCCTCGATCTGGCGGACCCGCTCCCCGTTTTGCCCGATGACGTGGGAAATGTCCTCCTCGTCGACGTAGACGATCGCGGTATTCGGGCCCTGGATGTCGACCTCGACGGGGCCTTTCGCGGCGGCTCGAACCGCCCGCTTTATCTCCGCTTCCGCGAGCTGATCCACCCCCGAATCGGGTGTTTCCGCGCCGTCGAGTGGGACCGTCACCACCTGGCGATTGAAGGTGTAGATCTCGTAGGCCGGCTGGCCCGTTTCGAAGTCGCTGATCACGATGACCGGCCGGGCCAGGTCGTCTTCCATCAGTCCCGTGGGCACCTTGACCTCGGTTTTCACGTCATAGACCGTCTCGACGGCGCCGGCTTCGATGAAGACGACCGTGTCGACGACCTGGGGGATCATGCCCAGTTCGACTCGTCCCACGAGCCGCTGGAGGGCGTCGATCGCCCGGGTGGCGTGGACCACGCCGACCATCCCGACCCCCGCGAGCCGCATGTCCGCGAAGACCTCGAAATCGTCGGTCTTGCGGACCTCGTCGTAGATCGTGTAGTCGGGCCGGACCATCAACAGCGAATCCGCGGTCGCGGCCATGTCGCCGCCGAGAGCCGTATACTGGGTGATCTCTGGCCCCACCTGCAGGTCACGGGGCCGTTCCATCGTCTTGACGGCGTTATCGTTATCGACCAGGAACTCGGCGATCGCCTGGGCGAACGTCGATTTGCCGGCCCCCGGTGAGCCAGCGACGAGCATCCCGCGTTGCCGTTCCAGGAGCCGCGATCGGAGTTCGTCGGCGTGGTCGTACTGCTCGAGTTCGGTCTTGGCGATCGGCCGTACTGCCGTGATTTCCCACCCGTCGGCAAACGGCGGTCGCGCCAGCGCGATCCGGTAATCGCGGAACTGCACGATCTGCATGCCGACCTCGTCGATCTCGATGAACCCGTCGGGACTGGCCCTGGCGGTCTCCTCGACGTCGTGGCTCCACCCCTTCAGGTCCGCTTCCGTCGAGACCGTCTCGTCGATGACTTCATAATGCATGTCGCCGAGCTCGCCGCGTTTGGCCATCGGCGTGGCCCCGGCTTTGAGGTGGACGGACATCGTGGTCTCGTCGAAAAACGCCTCGATCGCGAGCGTCTCGGTGTCCCGGCCTTTCGGCTCGACGTATTCGGTGTCGATGCCTTTGGCCTCCGCGACCTCGGCCTGGACGCGATCGGAGGTGAACAGGGTTCCGTCTCGATCCTGTGCGACGTCCCGAATGAGGGCGTCGACGGCGCCTGTTTTGGCGTTCCTGATTTCGGCGTCGGTGGCCCGCTCGCCCACGTAGCTGACCTCGATTTCTCCGTCACTGTCGAGGTCGACGAGGGCCTCCAATTCCTCGAGGCCCGCCCAGCCGGTATCTCGGCCGTCGTTTGCCTGGCTCTCGAGTTCCCCGACGACGGTCTCCGGAACGACGATCGTCGCCCCGGCGTAGGCGCCCGAACGAACCCGTTCGGAGACGCGGCCGTCCATAATAACACTCGTATCCGGGACGATTTCCATACCGGATCTACCGGCGGCCCGTTGAAAAGCATGTTCAACCCCGGGTTGAAATGGTCTCCTCACCACGAATCGGCATGGACCAAACAGACACAGCCCCGTACGACGACTTGCTCGAGCGGTACGAAGCAGTCGTCGCGATGGGGGACGTGGAGGAATTGCTCGGATGGGACCAGGAGGTCATGATGCCAGCCGGTGGAACGCCGGCCCGAAGCACGCAGCGATCGACGTTGTCGACGCTTCGATACGATCGCCTCACCGATCCGGCGGTCACGCGGCTGGTGTCGACCCTCGAATCCGCGTCGCTCGCCCCTGAACAGGACGCCGTTGTGCGGGAAATCCGCCGGGTTCACGAGCGGCAGGCGGCCGTCGACCGGGACGTGATCGCCGAGCGATCGGAAACGAGTTCGGCGGCCCTCGAACGCTGGCAGGAAGCCCGAAAACAGGAGGACTTCTCGGTCTTTGCCCCGATCCTCGAACGGCAGGTCGAACTCGCCCGCGAGTACGCCGCCCAGATCGATCCGGATCGGGACCCGTACGCGGTCCTCTTCGAGGAGTACGAACCGTATCTCGGGCTGGAAACCGCCGAGCGGGTCCTCGAGCGGCTCAAAGCCGAATTGGTCCCACGCATCGAAGCAATTCGTGAGAGCGATCGCAGCCTTCCGGACCCGTTTCCCGACCCGGTCGAGCCAGCGGTGCAGAAGGAACTGGCCCACGAGGCGCTCTCGTGGTTGGGGTATGATTGGGATCGGGGGCGGCTCGACACGGCTCCCCATCCCTTCTCGTCAGGGACCCAGTTCGATGCCAGGGTGACCACCCGGTTCGATCCCGAGGATCCGCTGCGCTCACTCCTGAGTACGATCCACGAGTTCGGGCACGCCCGCTACACGCTCGGGCTTCCCGCGGACGCCTACGGCACCCCACTGGGCCAGCATCGAGGTTTGACCGTCCACGAAGCGAATTCGCGGCTCTGGGAGAACCACGTCGGCCGCTCCCGCTCTTTCTGGGAGGCGTTCGTCGAGCGGTTGGCGGACCGGATCCCTGCAATCGAGGCCGGGGACGCCCAGACCCTCTACCAGGCAGCAAACCGGGTCGATCCGGACAATCTCATCCGCGTCGAGGCCGACGAACTGACCTATCACCTCCACATCGTTGTGCGCTTCGAGATCGAACGCGAACTGATCGCGGGCGACCTCGCTGTCGAGGCGGTCCCGGCCGCGTGGAACGAGAAAATGGAGACGTATCTCGGTGTTCGACCAGCGAGTCCGACCGAAGGCGCCTTGCAGGACATCCATTGGAGCCACGGGGACTTCGGCTACTTCCCGACCTATTCTCTGGGGAGTGTCCTCGCCGCCCAACTCGCGGACGCAGCGAGCGCAGCGCTCCCGGACCTCGAGGCGTCGATCGCTGCCGGGGAACCGGGCCACCTCGCTGACTGGCTCGAAACCGAGATTCACGAACAGGGCCGCCGCTACCGGACTGGGGACCTCATCGAACGGGCGACCGGCGGTCCGCTCTCGGCCGACCCGTTCCTCGCGCACGTCGACGAGAAGTACGGGGAGCTGTACGGGATCTGAGGCCGCCTGTTTCGTCACACCGCCATTTCAGGGCGCCATCGTCGCCAACGTGGCGGAATGGCTGTTAATGTGTACCACCGCCGAAAAACAGCTTCATCCACCTCCTCTCGGCGATTTTCGCCGCCGGCCGATACAGTTATATGGGTGGTATGCGTTATCATAGCTTGCATGTCGAAGGCAGCGGCTCCCGACGACGGGCTGATCGACCAGTTCCTGGAATCTCGCGGTCACGAGACGGCCACCTGGGAAACAAGCTATAACAAAAAGCAATGTCCGAAGTGCGGGGGGCTGCACGAGGTATCGGCGACAGAGTGTTCGGTCTGTGGCTGGTCGCCGTAATTTCGGTCGGTTTTCTCCTCTCCAGTCGGCACATCTAAGTCAAGACATCCACAACTATTGGTTGAACATATGCCGGAGTGCCAAAACTGTGGATCTTTCGTAACCGAGGCGTACGTCCGGGTGTTCACGCCGGACGACGTACCCCAACCGCGTGTGTGCCCCAACTGCGAGGACAAGATTCGGGACGGGGCGGATGTCCGGGAGGCCCGGTCCACGCGACGATCGTAATCGGGAGAACACGGTCTTTATAGGCCCGAGGGCCCTGTAACGGTACGATGAGTGATACGGAACCGGTGGTCACCCGCCTTTTCGGGGGCCCCGGGAGCGGCAAAACGACGGCGCTTCTCGACCGCGTCGAATCCCTCCTCGAGGAGGAGGGTGTCGAGATGCGGGATATTCTCGTAGTTTCGTACACCCGCGCTGCGGCGGCCGAAGTAAGAGAGCGGCTCGCCGAGCGACTCGACGAAAACCCGCGAGCGCTCCGAGGCAACGTCTCGACGATGCACGCGAAGGCCTATGACCTGTTGAACCTCTCCCGAGGGGACGTGATCGGGGAGTCCGATAAGGAAGCCTTCTGCGAGGATTACGGCTTGCCCTACGAGGACGAGTACGCCTCCGGCTCCCGCCGAACAGCACGCTCGACGACCCTGGGGAACAAGATCATCGCGACGAGCCAGTGGCTCCAGCGAACCCAGCGGGAGGTCGCGGACTGGTATGACATCCCCTTCCAGTGGAACGTCGACGAGGTGCGACTCCCCCCCGACGAAGATCCGAACGCCCAGGAGGGCAACAAGTACACCCCGACCTGGCCCAGCGACGACGATCGGTTCGACATTCCCGAAGCGATCCGGGCGTGGCGGTCATACAAGGGCTCGGAAGGGAAAGTCGGGTTCGCGGACATGCTCGAACGGGTCGCCAACCGCTCGTTGTTGCCAAACGTCGATCACCTCGTCATCGACGAGTTTCAGGACATCACCCAGCTCCAATATGCCGTCTACGACGAGTGGAAACCCCACATGGAGACGGTCTTTATCGCCGGCGACGACGACCAGGTCGTCTACGCCTGGCAGGGAGCCGATCCGAAACTCCTCCTCAACGAGGTGGGTGAGGACGTCATTCTCGATACCTCGTACCGGCTCCCGTCGAAAGTGCTGGAAGTCGTCCAGCAGGAAGTGGGACATATCACCGAACGGCAGGAGAAGAACCTCCTCCCCCGGACCGAAGGCGGGAGCGTCGAAGCCGTCGAGAGCCCGTCGGTCCTCGATCTGGTCCGAAACGTCAGAGGGACTGTTGATTCCGCCGAGGACGAGACGGTGATGGTGCTCTTTCGGGCGCGCTACCAGCTCTTCGAGTTCGTCGAGTCGTTCATCGACGAGGGGATCCCCTTCAAGGCGTTGACCGATCAGCGGCTCTGGACCGACCGACTCACCGATTACGTGCGGGCCGTCGAGGCCTTGAACGAGGACGAACCGATCAACGGCCTCCAGGCCCGTCGGCTCGTCGACATGCTCCAGGACTCGGCCTTCGGGACGAGTGACCGGAACGAGATGCGGGATGCCCTGGACGACCGGGAGGAAGCGGCTGGCGTCGATGACATCACAAATCTGTCCCTCGAACCCGAGTTCGTCAGCGACTACGCGCCGTTCATGCCCCAGCCACCGGCAGCGGCGGATATGATTCGGAAGGTGACCAAACTCCAGCGCAAATCGATCGACGCGTACTTCCAGGGGGACTATCAGGGCGATGATCCCAGCCGCGTCCGTGTCGGCACGATTCACAGCGCAAAAGGTCGCGAGGCGGACCACGTCTTCGTCGCGACCGATCTCACGGAGAAGGTCGTCGAACAGATGGCCGCAAGTGTCGGGGATGACCTCCCTGAGGGCCTCGAATTCCCCAAGCGGGGTGGCACCGTGCCGTATCTGACGGACAACGAGCGGCGGGTCTTTTACGTCGGGATGAGCCGCGCTCGCAACCGCCTGGTCATGCTCCAGAACCTCATCGATGGCGCGCCGACCCTGCCTATCGATGTCCTGCTCTACGGCCAACCGAACGGGGAGACGCTGGAGGATGCTATGGATGAGGCGACGCCAGTCACGCTGACTCAGTAAGCGGTCGGCGATTCTCTCTCGTGTAAAACGGACAGTGCTTTGGCCCCGAAGATCCCATACTCGGATATGTTCACGGGGATCATCGAAGCGATGGGGACCGTCACCGACGTCACCACCGACGCGGACGGTCGCCGCCTCCGCATCGACGGTGGGGCCATCGCGCCGTTCGATCACGGCGAGTCAATCGCCGTCAACGGGGTCTGTCTCACGGTCGAAGAGTTCGGCGACGAGTGGTTTTCGCTTTTCACGGCCACGGAAACCCTCGAGAAGACAACCCTCGATGCGGTCCAGGTAGGCGATCAGGTCAACCTCGAACGACCGATGCCTGCCGACGGACGCTTCGACGGCCACATCGTGCAGGGCCACGTCGATACGACCACGACGGTGGCGGCAATCGAACAGATCGGGGAGGACTGGACGTTTACGTTCGCACAACCCGCCGGCTCCGAACAGTATCTCGCGAACAAGGGCTCGATCACGATCGACGGCGTGAGCCTCACCGTCGCGGATCTGGACGACGAGGCCGGCACCTTCGATATCGCCATCATCCCGACCACCTACGAGGAAACCCGCTTTGGGACCTATGCGGTGGGTGATCGGGTCAATATCGAAGTTGACGTCATCGCGAAGTACGTAAAGCGCCTGCAGGAAGTCGGCGACTGAACAGTCACGACCGCCCATCGATACCGGACTGCATACCCGATTTCATGAATTGAGCGAGGATATGGCCGAACGTGGTGTCCGCCGTCCAGAGGGCCTGTTCCGAGTCCTCCGGATCTGCCGGTTCGACGGCCAGGAGCACCGTCGAATCGTCGACCATCATGCCCCGGCCGGCGAAGTCGGCCGGATTGTCCTCGTCCATGACGAACACGTCGATGGGATCTTTCTCGAAGGTCTCGGCAACAGCGGGCTCGGCCGTCATCACGCGGACCGTGACCCCATCGTTGGCACGCTCTCGGAGCGTTGCTTCGATCGGATCAGCGAGCGCGCTCGCTGAGGGGACAGCCATGGCGATTTGTTGGGACGCAGTTTCGAGGAGGGCCGTGATTCGCTCGGTTATTGGCGCCCGTCCCCGAAGCGTCGCGATTGACTCTTCGGTTCGATCGGCCGGAGCCGCGTTCCGGATCGATTCGAGTCGGTTGAACGCGCGTTCTTGTTCGTCTTCGAGCCGTGTTTTCAGTTGCTCGCGGGCGGCTTCGAGTCCGACTGGCCGATAGGCCTTCGGCGAGGAGTTGAGCACTTCCACGAGCCCCCGCTCGGCCAGTTCGTCGGCGGCCCCGTACACCTGGGACCGCGGCACCCCGGAGCGGTCGCTGATCGCTTTGGCTGTCCCCTCTCCGATCTCCTGTAATGCGACGAAAACCTGGGCCTCGTAGTTCGAGAGGCCAAGTCGCTTCAGCGCGGCCGCCGCGTCCGCGTCCGTCATTAATCGACCACTTCGAGCCGATCCTACATAACCGACCGGGACGGCGACCCCGGAACCGGAGACTTGTACTATAATACAATAATTTATTATCCGTCCCGGCGACCTTTGGGCAACGCACACGTATACCAATGTACGCTCACCGCTCACTCGTTCTGGTCGTCGTCTTGTCGCTCTTGCTGGGGCCGGTTGCCCCGGCTGCGGCGGCCGAGGACCCGCGATTCGTCACGACTGTCAGTGAACCGACCATCCAACCGGGGGAAACCCAGACGGTGACCGTGACGTTTGAAAACGATGCCAAGGAGGTCGACGACGAGGTTGAGGCCGTCGCCGACATAAGAGCAACACTCCTCGACGAGCAGACGCCATTCGAGGTTCGCTCCGGAACGCAATTCGTCGGCGGCTTGGCGGACGGGGAGCGGAAATCGGCCACGTTCACCATCGTCGCGCCGATGCAATTGGAGCCAGGGATGTATGAACTTCCGATCGATCTCAGATACGAACACGACGACGAGCGCAAACACGAAACGGTCCAGGCCACGGTCAAGGTACCGCGCCAGCCGTTGTTTGCCGTCGAACCCATCCAGACGCCGGTTCAACCGGGACGGACAGAAACGGTGAGTGTGTCGATCACCCATATCGGCTCTGAAACCGCCCTTGGTGCCGCTGTGTCCCTGAAAGGTGGTGACGCTGTCACAATCGGTGACGGGACGGCACGGGCGTTTTTGGGCAATGTCAGCCCGGGTGAAACCCGAACCGTTCGCGTCGAGGCACATGTGGCTGAAGGGGTCAGTCCGGGAGCCCAGCCTATCGAGGCCACCTTCGAGTTCCGCGACGCGATGGGCAACGAACGGCCACCGCTCACCCGGACGGGGTCTTTGACGGTTGGTGAATCACAGTCGTTTGCCGTCGAGGCGGTGAGTGATACCCTCAGGGTTGGTTTTGACGGCACTATTACGGGCGAAATCGTCAACGAGGGGCCGAAGTCCATCGACGATGCGGTACTCGAGATCGAACCCCAAACGGACTCGGTTTACATCGAAGATACCCGATATGCGTTGCCGTCGATTGATGCAGGTGAACGGGCCACGTTCGAATACCCGGCTGACGTTAGCGGTGACGCTGATGCCGGCCCACGTCAGGTCACATTCACCCTCGAATATCAGGACGACGACCGCACCCTGCGTAGTTCGACGATGCCAGCGCGGATCGAAATCGACCCGTATCAGGATCCCTTTGCCATCGAGGCGGTCGAAACGGGATTGACCGTCGGCGAGTCCTCGACGGTGACCCTCCAGATGACGAACCAGCGTGCGGGGACGCTCAAAAACATCGACGCACTCGCTTACACGGATAGCCCGCTCGAAGCTCCCGGCGATGCCGCCTTTGAACCTGCGCTAGCGCCAGGCGAGTCGACCGAGATAACCTTCGAAATCACGGCCACGAGTGACGCCAGGCCGACGACGTATCCGATCGAGGTCGACTTCGAATACGAGAACCCGGACGGCTCGACCACGGTCTCCGATACGTTCCAGGTCCCCGTCGACGTGGCCGAACCCGAAACCGAGGAGGGCATCAACACCCAGTCGCTTTTGATCGGCGCGGTGATCGTCCTCGCGCTCATTGTGGGCGGGATCCTCTGGTGGCGTTCATAATCGATGTCAGACCCCGGTGAGCCAAACGGTACTGACGCGGCGGTCGACGCGGACGCCGAGACCGACAGGAACGTGGTCGTGCGAGTGACCGACCAGCTCATTCTCACCCGTCCGTGGCTCGTAGTGATTGCCTTTTTCGTCGTCACCGCGATCATGCTGCCGGCTGCACCGGCAGCGTTCGGGGATACCCAAACCGGCGCCGGCCAGTTCCAGGAAGACGTACCCGAATACGACGAATACGAGGCCATGCAGGAGGACTTCGAGCGGAGTAGTCGAACGGGGTCACCCGTCACCGCCCAACTGTTCATCGATCCGAAGCGGAACGTCCTTTCGAGGGCGCACTTGCTGTCGATGGTCGCGGCCCAGGAGCATCTCGAATCGGCCTCCGGGCTCAGGATCACCTCCACGACCTCTCCCGGATCGGTGATCGCTACCCACCTCGATCCGACAGCGACGACGCCCGAGGCTCAGTACCGGGTCCTCGAAGGCGCCACGGACCGACAGTTGGCGTCGGCGATCGAGGCGACGGGTGATCAGTTGATGGTCGACACCGACTTTTCCCCCGTTGCTGGGTCCGCTGACGTGGCCCAGGTTGGGGTCACGTATGACCTTCCGCCGGAGGCGAGCACGGAGCAAGCGGCGTCGGTGCAGTTCGCGACGTTGGATGCGATCGATCGGTTGGCGGCGTATACCGTCGGCGAGAACGTCGTCATGTTCGCAAACGGGGTCTTCAGCGAGGAAGTCGGACAGCTCTTGGGGGACTCCTCACGGGTGGTCTTTCCGGCTGCCCTCGCGTTTATCCTCTTTTTCCTGATCGTCGCGTACCGTGATCCGGTCGACCTGGTGATCGGACTGATCGCCCTCGCGATGGTCCTGGTCTGGACGTTTGGGTTCATGGGCTATGTCGGGATCCCGTACGCGGACTCGATATTTACCGTGTTCCCGCTGTTGTTGGCCGTCGGTATTGATTTTGGCATCCATACGATCAACCGATATCGGGAGGAACGAGCACTCGACCTGGGGATCGGCGCGGCCATGAACGAGACTGGGAACCAACTCGGGACGGCCTTTTTGATCGTGACGCTCACCACGATGTTCAGCTTCGCGGCCAACCTGACGAGTCCCCTCGAAGGTATCCGGAACTTCGGCATCGTGGCCGGGGTCGGGATCGTCTTCACGTTCGCGCTCTTTGGCGTCTTCCTGCCGGCCGCGAAGGTCGGCCTCGACCGCCTTCGACGGGGCACCTGGTTCCCGGAATTCGGTTCCAAACCGATCGGTCGGGAGGGTTCGGCAATCGGGAGTGCCCTCACCGTCGGAACGAAACTCGCCCGCGTCGCTCCCGTGATCGTGCTCGTGGTGGCGCTTGTCCTTGGAGCTGGCGGTGCCGCGTACGGCTCGGGGGTCGACGTCGAGTTCAGCGAGGAAGTGTTCTTCCCGAACGAGGAGCGGATCGAGCAGTTCAACCAGCTACCGGGGCCGCTTGCGCCCGGCCAGTATAACTTCGTGCCGGCGCGCAATTACCTCGAAGAGGACTTCGAGATACCCTTCGTCCAGACGGTCACAATCTATGCGAACGATCGTGACGTGCGGGCTGATTTTGCCCTGCGTGATATCGATCGGGCGACGACGAATCCGCCCGAGGCCTTCGAATCGACCGAACGACAGCGCGGTTCCAACGAACACGTGCTGGATGTCATCCAAACCCAGGCAGCAACGGATCCAGCGTTCGCTGCCACCGTGGATCGGTACGATTCAACTGGCGACGGCGTTCCCGATCGGGAGGTCGATCAGGTGTACGATGCCCTCTTTGACTCGTCGGCGGCAGGGGAGGCGACGAAGTATCTCACCACGGACCGCGGATCGACGCGAATACAGCTCACCCCAGCCGTCGACGCCGCTGATGAGGAGGTCGTGTCGGGCGCCGAACGAATTGCGGACAACATGCGACTCGACGCGACTGCGACCGGGGACTACATCATCTCGCAGTCGGTGACGACCCGCATCACGACCTCCGCTGTCAACAGCCTGGTCGTGGCGTTCGTGTTGGTCCTGATCGTGCTCCTGCTCGCGTATTGGTGGCTGGAGGACCAGGCCGTCTACGGCGTCCTCAATCTGGTGCCGATCCTGCTCACGGTCGCGTTACTCGTGGCCTCGATGCGGTACTTCGACATCGCCCTTTCGCCGGTGAACGCGCCGCTGCTCGGCGTAACGATCGGCTTGGGAGTCGATTACACGGTGCACTTCATGCACCGCTACGTCGATGAAGTCAAAGCGGGCAACCCAGTGTTCGAGGCCCTTTCACGGACGGTTCACGGGACCGGCGGCGCGATGACCGGAAGCATGTTGACGACGGTGACGGGCCTGGGCGTGCTCTATCTCGCCTTGATCCCCGTGATCGCCGAGTTCGGCCTGTTGCTTGCCCTCGGGGTTTTCTACGCGTACGCGTCCGCAATCCTCGTGTTGCCCTCCGTGATTGTCGTCTGGGAACGGGCGCAGTCAGGACTGGGTGACCTCGATCTGGTGGGCCGGATCGCTCACCGTTCGGATCGGTAGAACCTGGCTGCCCCGACGGCCTCGAAGGTCCGTCGGTATCGCCCGAGTTTCGCGTACAGGACGGCGAAGAAGAAGCCGTCGAAGATCACGACGAACACGATAAAGGCGATGGCCGGGGGGAGTCCAGCCAGGTACGGGACGAATCCCACAACCATCTCCAGGTTCGACACGAGGGTGTTGTAGGTGGCATGGATGCCGGCTGCGACGAGCAGTCCCTTGACGACGATGGGGCCGCGATGGGCGGGGTTGAACTTCGCCAATCCAAGATAATACCCGGCAAACGCCGAATAGATCACGTGTCCCGGGCCGGCGAAGCTCCGAAACGCGGCCGTCTGGGCCGTCGGTACGAGGCCTCCCCCGGCGATGCTCCCGGCGGTCTGCAGGTAGTTCTGGGTGATATACAGCATGTTCTCGATGGCGGCAAATCCTAAGCCGGCCACGGCGCCGTAAATCGCGCCGTCGATGACGGCGTCGAAATGCGGGGCCCGATACGCGTGGATCCGAACCGCGAAGAGTTTCACCGCTTCCTCGATCGGGCCGACGACCACGAAGAAATAGAGTGCCAGGCCGAGCGCTCCCAGGCCGACGAAAAGCTCCCGAAGGACCGAGTTAAAGACCGCGGCGAAGCCCGCAAACAGGATTCCCAGGAGGAATGTCATCGCGAGGGTGTGCAACGGTTCGTATCGGATGACGTCCATTCGCCACAACAGGACCACGAGGAGCAGCGCGGGGACCACCGAAAGGGCGATGTACACCGCCACGATCGGATCTTCGAGGGTGACCACGACGGTCGCCACCAACTGGCCGGCCACGATGGCCAGGGCGAGGCCGATGACGAGCGCTCGCCCGCCAGCGACGAGCGCCCCGTACAGGCCGGTTGCCAGCCGGTCGAGGATCGTCCGCGGCTCCCAGGTCGCGATCTCCTGGAGGTCGCGGGTCCCTTCGCTCGCCCACTGAATCGGATCCTGATCCCACCGGTCCATGGGCCACCGTACTGGGGCCGTCCCAAAGACGATTGTGGCGGACCCGGGGAGTCAAAACCCCCGACGTCCAAGAGCGTCCATGGCAGACGGCGAGGCGGAACCGACGGTCCGCATCCGGGGCATATATGCAACCGCCCTCACACGGGTGGTGACCCAGGAAGACGGCATGCAGGTCGTCGATCCCTCGCCCCCGATCGCGGATCGTTTTGCGACTGACTTTCCGTCAGGCGATCCGACGGTGTGGGTCGAGATGACCGACGACCGATTGGGGGTACGACTCACCGGCGAACGGGAGGCGACTACTGAACTAGCTGACCGCCTCCATTCGGTCGCTATCGACACGTTCTCCTGGGACGATCGGGCTCCCAAGGGGGCGGTTTTCGAAGGGACTGTCGATCGAAAGGACGGTCGCGGGTGGATCGTGACTATCGGCGAGACTGCTGGTTATCTTCCGGCGCGACGGATCGATGCCGAGGTGACAGAAGGGCAATCGATCCGTGTCCAGGTCAGAGAGCCTGCACCTCCCTGGAACGATTCACTCCCCCGTCTCGATACGGTGATTCGGGTGCCAGGGTCGCTCGCGTCGCTCCAGAGGGGGGTCGACGCGGCGGTCGCCGAAACGCCAGGTGGCGAGGCGGGGCAGGAACTCGCACGGACCACCGACCTGCTTTCGACGTCGATCCCAGCAGATTGGGGAGTCGCGTGGCAGCCGGCGGCGATCGACGCGGAGATGAGCACGCTCGACGCGGCGCTTTCGCGGCTCGTCGACCGGGCTAACCGTATCGATGCGGCCCTCGAATCCGGAGACGGGGACGGCCCCGGCATCGTATCACCACTGGCGACGAGGTGGGTCCGGTTCGGTCGCGAGACACGCTTTGCCCTGGACGAGCACCGTGACGCCGTGACCGAAACGATGCCCGGCCATCACCGGATCAAAGCGGGGGGCGATGACGCTGGCACCGCCGTGGACTTCGTCGAAGCTCTGGACAGCGATATCGAGGACTTCCCCTTCGGCCCAGCGACTGCAACGTTCGGGCCGGAACCGGGGGATACGGTCCGCATCGTGCATGCCAAACCGACCGGCGAGGCCTTCGATCTCGGTCGCGGCACGGTGACAGACCGGACCCCCGCGAAGGAACGGGTCACGGTGGAGCGGGAGATGACCAGTTCCGGTCGCTACGACGCGCTCGAAACGGCCCGCGAACCGGGGGACACGGCGACGACGCGGTTCGCCGAAGGTCGGTGGTGGTACCCCACTGTGTATCGGGGTTCAGGGGGCGAATCGAAGGGCACCTATGTCAACGTCGCGACGCCGGTGGAAGTGTTTCCGGGCGCGATCAGATACGTCGACTTGTACGTGGACGTGATCAAACGACCAGACGGCTCTGTTGCAATCGTCGATGAAGCGGAACTTGCTGAGGCGAGGGAGGCGGGAGACCTCTCCGACGAAATTGCCGAAAAGGCGACACAAACGGCGCAGAAGGTGGCCGACGTGTTGCGGGACTGAGCCCTCTTCAGGGCGAGTTACCGCAGTGGGTTAGAAGAAGTCCGAGGCCGGGCGACTCTTGCCCTGACCCCCGCGGCCGCCCTGGGTTCGATCGATGCCCATGTAGGTTTCCGGCTGGTCGACCGCCCAGTCGTCCTCTCCGGGATAGGTCACGGTCACCGTCGAAATCGCGTCGAAGTGGCTCGTGAGTTCCTCCTGGAGGGTCGCTTCGGTCGTGTGACTGATCCCACAGCCGGAACAGGCCCCACCCAGTTCGACGATCACTTCGCCGGTGTCGGCATCCACCTCCCGGATGGCACTCGTCCCGCCGTGGGCCTGAATTCGCTGTAGCTGGATCGAGAGCCAGGACTCGATTCGGTCTTCGAGCGTGTCCGCGGGATCCTCGGCCATTGACTGCCGTTGGGGACCGAGGTATGGAAAGGTTGTGCTCGCGGCGACGGCGATCGGTTTCGGTGTGTGAAGGGAGTGTCCACCTCTGGATCGGGGTGCTTGGTCTCGCTTGTGGTCGCTCGCTCGCCCGGCAATGATAACGCGTTTTAGCCCCCCGTGTGGATTGACACGTAATGCAATCGGCGACCCGTGGGGTGGTTCTTGCGCTCGTTTCGGCACTTGGCTTTAGCACCCTCGCGATTTTCGGGCGCCTCTCAGATATCGTCGGCCTCTCGCTCCCCTCGTTGCTCGCTTTCCGCTTTGCCATTGCGACCCCGCTGGTCTGGTTGCCACTGCTCTACCAGGGCAAACTGAAACGGCTCCACGGCCGGGATCTGGGCATCGCCGTCCTCCTCGGGGCTGGTGGGTATGCAGCGATGAGTTTCCTCTTCCTGAATGGGGTCAACATCATCGGGGCCGGATTGGGCGCGATCGTGTTGTACGTGTATCCGGCGATCGTCGTGATCCTCGCGGCGCTGTTCCTCGACGAATCGATCACGCGGCTCATCGTCGCGGCTGTCACCCTGGCAATCCTCGGCGTCGGACTGGTCGTGACCGGTCAGCCGGCCCACGTCGACTTCCTCGGCGTCGGGTCGGTGCTCCTCGCGGCGATCGTCTATTCCGGGTATATCACGCTCAGCGGGACGATCCTCGAGCGCGTCTCGGCGACCGTGCTGACCGCCCACGTCATCCCCGCCGCGGCGCTTACGTTCCTCCTCCATGGCGTGATCACCGGAACGACGCAAATCCCGGCGACGCCCGAACAGTGGGGTGTCGCGGTGGGTATTGCCCTCTTCGCGACGGCGATCCCGATCCTGACCTTTTTCGCCGCAGTGACGGATATCGGGGCGAGTCGGACGAGTATCGTCAGCACGCTCGAACCGGTGTTTACGGTCTTCCTCGGGGCGATATTGCTCCAGGAGTCTCTCACACTCGTCTCGATCGTGGGCGGCACTGCGGTCCTGTCCGGCGTCTTTCTCGTCCAGTACGAACGCGCCCGAGTCGAGGAGAACAACACGAAGACCCGATAACTGCTCCTGGACTCGGCACGGCTTGCCCGAAAACCTCTATCGTGCACGGAGCCGGTTTTGATGGCCGCGGTAACGGCCCATCGAGTTTTCCTCGTCGAACCCGTATTCCCACATTGCAAGATGAATGGGCTCGCCATCGGGGAGAAACGACCCCGCGGCCGTAGATCCGAGAAGCACTCGTCTCGAGGAGAGGACACACTATGTTCAGTCGTCGCGAATTGATCCGCGGGCTCGGGACGGCCGGCATCGCCAGCCTCGCGGGATGCCTGCAAACTGCCCCGGAACGGACGAGCGCTCCCCGAATCGGGACCACCACGCCCGAGCGGCGGGCGATGCTCGCTGCACTCGACAGCTATGCCGATGCCCACGACGTGCCGACCTTCCTTGCGACGGTCAATCCACCAGATGGGGCGCGTTTTTCTGTCGGCCGCGGTTTTCTGGATCGGTCCGGCGACCGGCCGATCGAGCCGGACGCGCTGTTTCGGATCGCCAGCCTCTCCAAACCGATCACGGCCGCAGCCACCCGCCATCTGGTCGCTGAGACCGAGCACACGCTGGCCGATCCGTTTCTCCCGCTCGTCGACGTGGAGGCGCCTGCCGGCGAGGTCCGCGATTCCCGGCTCGCGGACGCGACGATCCGTGATCTCCTCACCCATCAAGCGGGGTGGGACCGGATCGAGACCTTCGACCCGATCTTCGCGCCGTGGCGGGTGGTTCGCGAGTTAGGCATCGCTCCGCCGCCTACGGCCAGGGATTACGCCCGGTTCGTGCTCGATCGACCGCTCCAGTTCGCCCCCGGAACGCGGCGTCAGTACGCAAACGTCGGCTATCTCTTCCTCGGGCTGCTGATCGAAGCAATCTCCGGCAAATCGTATCAGTCCTTCGTGGCAGAAACCGTGTTCGACCGGGCTGGGATCGACCCGTCGGACTTCCAGCCGGGTCGGACACGGCCAGCCTGGCGCCCCGAACGGGAGACCTGGTATGCAGCGGCGTTCGTCTGTCCCGATATCACGAGCCCGGAATATCTCCGTCTCGTCCGGTGTCCGAACGGGGGCTTCCCCGAGGAGGCGATGACCGCGCTCGGAGGTCATGTCGCGACCCCGGCGGCCTACGACCGCTTCATGGCTGTCTACGACCGCCACGGCCGACCCCACACTGGCCGACCCACGCCGGAGATCGCCCACGGATCGAAACGCGGCACGCGAGCCATCGCGTATCGACCGCGACCGGAGCTCTCTGTCGTCGTGTTTCTGAACCGCCGTACGGCCGATCGAGAGCTACTCCGGGCGGCCATCGACGCGGGCCTGACGGCCGCTGGCTTGTGACTGCCAGTGGGCCTCCAAGCGCCGATCGATTCCCTTTCCGCAGGCGAACCGTTCTTACCCTTCGATACCATTCGTGTATCCATCTCAAATGATCGCGAACCGTCCGAGGTCCTCTCGGAACGACTGCCGTCACACGGTGTCGAGGACCGGCTGGAGCAGGAAGCATGAGTGAGGACACCATCGAGGTGCGGGGCGCCGAGGAACACAATCTCAAGGATCTCGACGTCTCGATTCCCCGGGAAACGTTGACTGTCGTCACCGGACTCTCGGGGTCCGGTAAATCCTCGTTGGCCTTCGATACCATATACGCAGAGGGCCAGCGTCGATACATCGAATCACTGTCCGCGTACGCGCGGAACTTCCTCGGGCAGATGGACAAACCGCAGGTCGAGTCCGTCGAGGGCCTCTCGCCGGCGATCTCGATCGATCAGAAAAACGCCGCGAACAACCCTCGATCGACCGTCGGGACGGTGACCGAACTCCACGACTATCTTCGCCTGCTGTATGCCCGCGTCGGTACCCCACACTGTCCGGAATGTGGTCGGGAAGTCGGGGAACAGAGCGCCCAGCAGATGGTGCGTCGGCTCTTCGACTTTCCGGAGGGCACGAAGGCGAAGATCGCGGCCCCGATCGTCCGCGATCAGAAGGGGGCCTTCGAGGAGCTGTTCGAGGACCTGCTAGGCGACGGGTACGCCCGCGTCGAAGTCGACGGCGAATCCTATGACCTCGCGACCGATACCCCGGACCTGGACGAGAATTACGATCACACCATCGACGTCGTGGTCGATCGGGTGACGGTCAGGGACGGGTCGCGTTCGCGGATCACCGATTCGGTCGAAACCGCCCTGGAGGAGGCCGACGGGGTCCTCAAAGTGATCCTCCCTGACCCGCCCGAGGACGTCGACGTGGGCTCGACGGCCCGCTCCACGGGTGATCTGGCCGCGGCGGATACCGACGACGCCGTCGCCATCGAGTTCTCGGAGGATCTGGCCTGCACCCACTGTGGGATCGACCTGCCCGAAATCGAGACCCGATCCTTTTCCTTCAATAGCCCGCACGGGGCCTGTCCGGAGTGTGAGGGGATCGGCGAGACGAAGGAGGTAAGCGAGGATCTCGTCGTCACCGACCCGTCGAAACCCCTGCGATCGGTCTTCGAACCCTGGAGTTACAACCGCTCGTACTACCGCAATCTGCTCGACAACGTGGCCGAGCACTTCGGCGTGAGCGTCGACACGCCATTCGAGGACCTCTCAGAGGACGTGCAAGAGGCGTTCCTCTGGGGGACCACAGAAGAGGTACAGTTCGAGAACCAGACGAAAAACGGCGTCCGCCGCAAACGCGAGCGCTTCGAGGGGGTGGTCCCAAACCTCGAACGACGCTACGTCGAGACGGACTCGGACCGGGTGCGAAACCACATCGAGGATTACATGTCGGTAACGACCTGCCCGGTCTGTGATGGCACTCGGCTCAAAGCCGAGAGCCGGGCCGTGTTGGTCGATGGGACATCGATCACGGACGTGAACCAGATGAGCGTGGCCGACGCTCGCCAACACTTCGAGGGGATGGAAGCGACCCTCTCGGATCGGGATCGGACGATCGCCGAGGAGATCCTCAAGGAGATCCGGGCGCGGCTCGGGTTCATGGAGGAAGTCGGCCTCGACTACCTGACACTCGACAGGGAGGCCTCGACCCTGTCCGGCGGCGAGAGCCAACGGATCCGGCTCGCGACTCAGATCGGTTCGGGCCTCGTCGGTGTCCTCTACGTGCTGGACGAGCCGTCGATCGGCCTCCATCAGCGGGACAACGACCGGCTGCTCAACACGCTCGCGGAGCTCCGGGACCTTGGAAACACCCTCGTGGTCGTCGAACACGACGAGGAAACCATGTGGCGAGCCGACGAGATCGTCGATCTCGGGCCCGGTCCCGGCCGCCACGGGGGCGAGGTCGTCGCGCAGGGCGATCCCGAGGAGCTCATGGCGGCCGCCGAGTCCGTGACTGGTGACTACCTGGCGGGTCGCAAGCAGATCCCGGTCCCCGATTCGCGGCGGGAGCCAGCCGGCGCCGTGACCATCCGTGGCGCTCGACAACACAATCTCGCCGACCTCGACGTCGAGATCCCGCTGGGGGTCTTTACCGCGATCACTGGCGTATCAGGCTCCGGGAAGTCGACCCTGATGCACGACGTGCTCTACAAAGGATTGGCCCGGCAGATGAACAACAACACCTCCGTTGATCCGGGCGCCCACGACGCGATCGAGGGAATCGACGAGATCGAATCCGTCCGCCTGATCGACCAGTCCCCGATCGGGCGCACTCCCCGGTCGAACCCGGCCACCTACACCGACGTCTTCGATTACGTCCGGGAGCGGTTTGCCGATACTAAACTCGCCAAGCAGCGTGGTTACGACAAGGGGCGGTTTTCCTTCAACGTGAAGGGGGGCCGCTGTGAGGCCTGTGGCGGGCAGGGCACGGTCACGATCGAGATGAACTTCCTCTCGGACGTCCAGGTGCCGTGCGAGGAGTGTGGCGGGGATCGCTACAACGACGAGACCCTCGACGTCGAACTGCGGGGCAAGACCATCGCGGACGTCCTCGATATGACCGTCGAGGAAGCCCTGAGCTTTTTCGAGGCCGACTCGCGGATCAGCCGGCGCCTGCAGCTGTTGGCGGATGTCGGGCTGGATTACATGCGCCTGGGCCAGCCCTCGACGACACTGTCCGGCGGGGAGGCCCAGCGGATCAAACTCGCCGAGGAACTCGGGAAGCGGGACACAGGTGACACGCTCTATCTGCTCGATGAGCCGACGACGGGACTGCACAAGGCGGACGAGCGAAAACTCATCGACGTCCTCCACCGTCTCGCGGACGCCGGCAACTCGGTCGTCGTGATCGAACACGAACTCGATCTGGTGAAAAACGCCGATCACGTGATCGATCTGGGCCCGGAAGGTGGCGAGCGAGGGGGCCACGTCGTGGCAGCTGGGACACCGGAAGCGGTCGCGAAAACCGAGGACTCCTATACCGGTCGATATCTCAGGGATAAACTGCCACACATCGACCTCGAAGGGCCACGAGCCGGCGAACGGCCGACGAGCCGGGCAAGCGGCGATTAGATCCCGTCGTCACTAGCTTGTTCTGCTCACTCCGACCCTGCTCGGTCGGCGGCCGCCAAATACTCCTCGAGAAGGCCCGGAAACTCCCGCCCGCGCAGGTACCGCAACCCGAACTCTTCGGCCCAGTTGATGATCCCGGTGTCTTCGGTGACCACCCCGGCTTCCATTTCCCGGGCCAGGACGAGCAAGTCAAAGTCCTCCCGCGAGTCCAGGATCCCCTGTCGCATGGCGCGGCGGTATTTGTCCCTGAGATCCGAGATCACCTGGTCGGTCGGGGTCTTGTATTCGTGGTCCTCGAGCGCTTCCTGCTGGGCTTCCTTGGCGTCCCGAACGGCCCGTTCGGAGACCCGCAGCCCCCGATCGACGCGGTCTGACATCTCCTGGACGAACTCGTAGACCACCTCGGCCGGGATCATCACCTCGTAGTGGGCCGGATTCTTCCGGATGATCCAGGTGTTGAGTCGGGATTGGAGGGCCGGGTCGACCGAGCGGTCCTCGAGCATCCGCAGTAGCTCCTCCTGTATCGATGGCGGCATGTAACAGGAGATGCCCAGTTCGAGTTTCGCGTCCGCGATGAGCGTGACAAACCGGTCGAGGGCGGCCTCGAGGTCCTCGTCGTCCCGTCGGATCTCCTCGGTCAGGAAGGCAGACGTATCAACCACGAACCGCTGTTTGAAGGGTTCCTGGGCCATACGTGTCGTTCACTGCCCGTCGGTAAAGTTCAACCGGCGGATCACTTTTTGACCTCGCCACTGTATCGGGCCTATGGACGAGGCCGCGGTACTGGGTGTCGATGAGGCGGACCTGGAGGCCGTTCGCTCGCAGTTTACGGCCGCGAGCTACCGGGGGCGAGAGTACGAGCATTTGAGCAGTCCGGTGCGTGGCATCGAGCGCGGCACCGTGCGCATGAACGAGACAATCGTTCGGGGGTATCCAAGCACGCCGCGGGTGCTTGTTCTCGACCCAGGCGTGGAAAACTATTTCGAGGGCCCGATCGCCATCGAAGAGAAGCTGAACGGCTATAACGTGCGGATCGCCCACGTGGGGGAACCGCTGGCGTTCACCCGTGGTGGTCACATCTGTCCGTACACGACACAGCTCGCCCGCGAGCAACTGGACCTGGAGGCGTTTTTCGGCTCGCATCCGGACCAGATGCTCTGCACGGAGTTTATCGGCCCGGAAAACCCCTATACGCCCGCGGACTACGACGTGGAATCGATTGAGCCCCGCGTTTTCGACATTCGCGACCGAGAGACGGGCAAAGCGATGCCAGTCGAACGGCGACGCGCGGTCGCCGAACAGTTCGATTTCCCACAGCCCCCGTTTTTCGGCATCGTGGCTCTCGACGATGCGGCCGATCGGGTCCGCGAGATCATCGAGGACCTCGATTCGCGGGAGCGGGAGGGCGTGGTGATGCAGTCCAAAGACGGGTGTGACCTCCTCAAATACACGACCGGGAGCCAGCACCGCGCGGATCTCGAAAGTGCGTTCGCGCTGCCCTTCGATTACGGGCAGGACTTCCTCTTCTCGCGGCTCGTGCGGGAGGGCTTCCAGGCCGTCGAGTTCGAGGAACCTGACGCCGCTGTTCGGGAACGGGCCCACGAAATCGGCGAAGCGATCCTGGAACCGATGGTCGAGACGATCCGGGCCGTCGAGGCCGGGAAGCCGGTCGGCGAAACCCATACTGTCCGCGGGAGCCCGGAATCCATCGCGGCTCTGATCACGCATTTCGAGGAACAGGGGCTCTCTATCGAGATCGAGACCGACAGGCGGGAGGGCGACGAACGGGTCGTGCAGTTCCTCAAAGTGTCCAATCAGACACGGGACAAAGCCGAGCACTTTCTCGATGGCGGGACGATCGATCAGTAGGATTTGTATTGGCCAGGAAGAAAGAAAGCAGACGCTCGGACTCGATGTTCTCGTTTTCGGGTGGTATCGATCGGCACGGAGTTCCTCCCGAATGAACAGGTCAGTAGTCGTTAGAAAGATTCAATATGACGCGTGTCATACGTTTACATCCCCCTGGAACGCCACGGGGGCACACTGGACGCCCACGTCCCGGATCGAACCATCGAGACGGGTCGGGGTAGAGGCCACAACCAAAGCGTCTGTCACAGGACGGCGAGGTCACAGGTCTCGAAGGAGAACCGCACTGGCCCACTATCGGACCGCCATGGCGGCCCGAGACGAAGGCCAAGTACCGGAGCACGCGCAAGCGGGCTTCGGGAACCGACGGCAACGCCGGTAAGAAACCGGCTCACGTCAGCTCATCGGCACGACCCCACAGGGTTAACCCGTCCGGCTTCCGGACGGTAACTCGGTGCAAATCCGGGCAACGCCCGAGCTGACAAGACCTGGTGGAAATCCAGGTAACGCTGTCGACGGCCGTAGGGGCCGGGGACAACGTCTCCCGTCCAGGCCTTAACCGGGGCG